>JBGVOA010000144.1:0-3094 GCA_045126095.1 Christensenellales bacterium
TCTCCTGTCAGCCACTGGGAAAGCGGTCGTTCCATTCCAGACGCGCCGCAGATGGTCCGAATTGCCGAGTTTTTCGGAGTGACAGTTGACGATTTGATGCTTGATATCGAGCGCGAATCAAAAGAACCGGACAAACCCGCACCCCAGCCCGCACCGAAGATCGACATCCTGCTCCGTTCCAGCGTTCCAAACTACCTTGACAAACTTAGCCCGAAGAACCGCGCCCTGCTGGAGGAAATGGCCCGCAAACTGTTTGAACTCCAGCAGCAGGAGGAAAAGAAATAAGCCACCACGAAGGGCGGCTCGCGAACGAGGTATAGCCATGAAGAGATTTGCGATCTGGGCGCTTGTTATATCCTTTTTTCTTCCCCTCATCGCATTTGGTGACACGCCACATAGCATCACCCTGGGGTATGGCACATGGATCGTCGGCGAGGATATCCCAGCAGGGCATTACAAAATTGATTCCGACTCGTGGCAAGCTATCATGTGCGATAGAATCACCGCAAGCAGAGAAGCAGATCTGAACACTTCGGAAACCATGTTCTACATTGACACGAAGGATGAGGCAGTCCTTCTTGACGGGCTGTATATATGCATTGCGAGCGGCAGTGTCACATTCACTATGATCGACTATACAAATGAGCAGCTATCCAACGAAACCTTTTCGAATCTGCTGCAAATGCGTCTGTTCGCCATTCTCGGCAGCTATGAAAACGCAGAGCAGTACAGATGGGGCGTTTATGCCGGCACCTATACAGTCGGTGTAGACATCCCTGAAGGTTCCTGGCAGATAAGATATTTTGACATTCTGTCTGACACCATCACCATCACCCATAATGGCAGAAAGACGAGGATCGTCCTTGTCAGCCCCGAATCGTCCGGCTATTCACCGGAAATGCTGACAGCAACCTATTTGCCACTGTACAACGGCGACACTGTAACCATCGACGGAAGCAAAAGCCGAGGCGCTGTGTTTTTCATTCCATACTCGAAGAGCCTCGACGAATGGCGATAACATCAAAACAGAAGGGGCGCAGCCGTAAAGCCGCGCCCCTTCTGTGAATCAGGCGGGAAGCTCCGCCTGCTCCATTAGCTGCTCCGTCAGCAGCTTGTCCATCAGATCCGTCAGAATAACCTTGTTCCGCTCCGTCAGCGCATCAAACAGGTCCATAAACTCCTCATCCGACATTGTCCGTCCCCCTCATCCATCAGCATTCGTCCAGCGGCGGCAGTTGGAAGCAATCCCCTATCGCGCAGCTCATCATCCTCGCCGCCAGCATGGCCCCGGCAATCTCCCGGACGCCCTCCAGCTCACCCTCGCACAGCTTGTCCAGCAGATCCATCGCACACGCTACCACGCTCTGGCCGATCTTCTCGGCCCTCTCCAGCTTGCCCTCCACGGCTTTTCCCCCTTGGTTTATAGTGGATTTTGATGTCCTCGCGTCTGGCTGGCCTCCTCACAGGCCTCACCTCCATGCACATCATACACCATACGGATTCCGTACAAAAAGATTGAATTTCATCGCCATAGATAAGGAGAAAATGCGGCATGTCGGCATCACTCAATGAATTCCATTTCAACCCCGTCAAATTAGGGCAAATTCTGAAGCAACTCTGCAAGGATAAGGGAATATCCATCGCCTATCTACACAAAAAAACCGAGATCACCAGGGACACCATCGAAAACATCATGCGTGGTGCAGTCAGGGACGTAAAATTCGAACAGATCTTCAAGTTCTGCGTGGTATTGGGAATTCCCGTCGAAGCACTGCTGCTCCTCATGCTCAAAGATGAGGACATTGATTTCATCGACAAGGTGCTGCTTTACGATAACAAAGAGGACGAAGCCATCCCCGCATCCGACCTGGATTCCGTCCCTGGCTTTGTGCCAGATACGGTTGTTGCCGCCGCAGAAGCCGTAGCCGCTGCCGAAAATCCTCCCCAGCCGGCACAAAACACCCGCACCGCAGACGAATACATCGCATTCTTGCAGGCCCACGTTGACCGCCTGACATCCCTGCTGGACAAGGCCCTGACCCGCTGATCCTGGAGGACAAACACATGGCACAAAAACGCCGAGCCGAAGCCGTATGGATAGACTCCCGCGCCCGCTGGCAAATCAACGTCCAGCGCGACGGCAAGCGCAAGACATTCACCTCCACCATCCCAGGTCGCAAGGGCAAGCACGAGGCCGAAGGAAAGGCCGATGACTGGCTGGAAGCCGGTCAACCGGACGATATCCGCTTCGACCGTGCGTGGGAGATCTTCCTCACCCACAAAAAGCGCACCACAGGCACCATGAACCACCGCTCAATTGAGAGCATCGGCAAAACGTGGTTCTTGGACGCATCAGAATCCCCCAACCTGTCAGCAAAGCGCCTGTCGCGCATCCGCACCCGCGATGTGCAGGAGATCATCACCCAGGCTGGAGAAAAAGGCTGCTCAAAGCGCACCTGCAAAAACATCCTCGACAAACTGAAGGAGTTCTTCCGCTTTGCCGATGCGCAGAAGTGGGAGTATGACCTGAGGCTCGATGCTGTCACTCTTCCCACACAGGCCAAAGAAGCAGAACGGAAGATCCTACAACCCGATCAGCTGCGGACCCTTTTCACCGAGGACACGGTCCTCATCCACAAGAAGCCGCAGCCCTGCTTCTATATCCACGCTTTCCGCTTCCTCGTCCTTACAGGGTACCGCCGCGGCGAATTGTGCGGCTTCAAGCGAGAAGACTATACACCGCCCGTCCTGACCGTTTCCCGCGCCGTCAATGACCGGGGAGAGATCACCCGTGGCAAAAACAAAAACGCCCGCCGCACCAACGTGCTTTCCGCCCGCGCGCAGCAAGTCCTCGCCGATCAGCTTGACATGCTCGACCGAATGGGTGTAAAATCTCCATGGCTTTTCCCTGCACCAGATGGATCCATGCTACAGCCCAAGGCGATCTACGACCACTGGACCCACGTCTACGGAAAGCAGCACGGAATCCACGTCACCCTCCATGAACTTCGTCACACCTTCGTCAGCGTTGCCAAGCTGGAAATGCCCGAAGCCCTGCTCAAAGACTTCGTCGGCCACAGCACCAGCATGGACA
>JBGVOA010000145.1:0-2944 GCA_045126095.1 Christensenellales bacterium
GCAGCGCGGCTATGTGGCCATGCGTAACCTCGTATTAACGGAGCAAATCAAGCAAGCCGTAAAAGGAGGGCAAGCAAGTGAAAACGTATAGCTTCCGCATGGGCCCCGCTCCTGCTGTGGCCCCGCAGGCGGCCGCCGTTCCTAAGTTCTGGAACATGGCAAGCGTCAGCGACGACGAGGGCGAGATCACCCTCTACGGCGACGTAATGCACAAGCAGCCGATCGACTGGTGGACGGGCGAACCTGTGCCCGGCCTCTATATCACGCCGGAAGGCTTCATGGAGGATCTGGCAGCCGTCAAGGACAAGAGCAAGATCACCGTCAAGCTGAACAGCTGCGGCGGCGACCTGTATACCGGTATCGCGATCCATAACGCGCTGAAGGCGCTCCCCGGCAAGGTGAACGTCGTCGTGGAAGGTATCGCGGCCAGCGCGGCCAGCGTGATCATGTGCGCCGGTGACACTGTGACCGTGTTCCCCGGCTCCATGGTTATGATCCACGGCGTCAGCGTCTACCAGTACGAGTCTATGAACATTCAGGACATGAAGCAGCTGATCAAAGCCATGGACGCTATGGAGCGGGCCGTGGCTGAGATTTACAGCGCCAAGACCGGCATGGCCGTGGACACCCTGCGCGGCATGATCACCAAGGAGACGTGGTTCACCGGCCGCGAGGCAATCGAAAAGGGCTTCGCTGACGTTCTGAACGAGGACAGCGGCGACCTGAAGCTGACCATGAGCGCAGACAAGAAGATCCTTTTCTGCAACGGTGTGCGCCACAATATCGAGGGCCTGCACAACGTACCGGGCACGATCCCCGTCGCTGCCCATATTCCCGCTGCTACCCCTGCTGCAAAGCCGGGAGCAAATAAAAACACGGCCGCAAAAGCGACCAACAAAGAAGGAGGAAACACCCCTATGACCCCTGAAGAAATCAGAGCGCAGTACCCTGAGATCGTCGCGCAGATCGAGCAGGCAGCTGTCAACGCTGCACAGACTCAGGCGAACAACGCAGCAGTGGACGCGGAGCGCCAGCGCATTGAGGCCATCGACTCTATCGCGGCTTCCATCCCTGACCCTCAGCTCGTCCATGACGCCAAGTACGGCGAGAACCGCTGCACTGCTCAGGAGCTGAGCTTCCGCGTTCTCCAGCAGAGCGCAGCCGCCGGCCAGCAGTTCCTTGCGAACTACATGGCAGACGGCGCAGCATCCGGCACCGCTCAGGTGGGCGCGGTTCCCAACGGCGGCGCACCTATGAGCAAGCAGGAACAGGACGACGCCGACATGATGGCCGTTGTCAACGCCTACAACAAGACCAAGGGAGGTAAGTAAGCTATGGCTACCAGACTCGACAATGTGATCGGCTCCATGAGCCCCGACAACCTGATCAACGGCCTGACCCCCGGCGCTGAGGTATTCCACGTCCAGCTGGCCGCCGGTCAGGGCATCCTCGAACGCGGCACCCTGCTGGCAGCTGCCGACGGCGGCATGGTCAAGATCAGCGCCGCTACCACCGGCAAGGCCAACGCCGTGCTGGCCGAAACCGTGGACGCAACCGAAGCCGTGAACGGTATCGCATACCGTACCGGCCACTTTAACGGCAACTGCCTGATCGTTGCCGACGGCTACGAAATCACCGCAGCAGATAAGGAAGCCCTGCGCGTCGCAGGTATTCTGATCTCTGACGCTGTGGAAATCTAAGAAGGAGGAACAGAAAAATGGCTTTTAACATTTACGACACCCATACTCTGCTGGCCTCTGTCCAGCAGCTTCCCCCTCTGCACACCTTCCTGCTCGACCGCTACTTCCCCACTAACGCGGCGAGCGACATTTTCTCCACCGACGACGTTCTGGTGGAGTACAGAAAGGGCAACAAGAAGGCGTCCCCCTTCGTGGCACCCCGCAAGGGCGGTATCACCATCCTGCGCGACGGCTACACCATGAAGTCCTTCACGCCTTCCTATATCGCGCCCAAGCGTCCCCTCACCATCGACGAGCTGAAGAAGCGCCGCTTCGGTGAGGCCCTGTATTCTCAGCTGACCCCCGAACAGCGTCAGGGCGTGATCATGCTGTCCGATCTGGACGACCTGCGGAACATGAACAAGCGCCGCAAGGAAGCCATGGCCGCCGAGGTCATTTTCACCAACGGCTGCATTATGCAGGAGTATGTGGACGACCTGCACAACTTCGAGGAAAAGGAAGTCCGTTTCTACGACGGCGAGCAGAACCCCGCCGAGTACGTTCCTTCCGCTAAGTGGGACACCACCGAAGACTCCGGCAAGCAGATGATCAACGACATTGCGGCCATGATCTACATGCTGACCTCTCGCGGTCTGCCTGCTACCGAAGTTCTGGTGGCGCCCGACGTTGCCGACGTGATCCTCGCTAATGAGTGGATCATTAAGCTGCTGGACAACCGCAACTATCAGATCGGTGGCGTGGATCCTGCTACCCTGCCTTCCGGCGCTTCCAAGATCGCCCGCCTGAACATCAAGGGCCGCATGATCGACTTCCTGAGCTACGAGGAAAGCTACACCGAAGTGGACGGCACCGTGAAGCCCTTCATTCCTGCGGGCAAGATCGCTGTCACCGCTCCCGCTGCTGGCCGCACCGTTTACGGCGCTATCACTCAGGTGGAGCAGTCCGACGGCGAGTTCCACACCTACACCGGCGTGGACGTTCCCAAGTACATCTCCGACGCCACCCACAACGTCCGCGAGGTGACTCTGACCACCGCGCCTCTGTGCATGCCCAACAACGAGAACCCCTTTATCACCGCTCAGGTGCTCTAATAGGGGCCAGAAAGGAGCAAGAACATGGCGAAAATTAAGGTCAAGTACGGCGGCTGCGGCATCAAGTACAAGGACGGCAACGGCGTGGAGCGTCACGCCCTGAAAACCCCCGAGAACGGCCCCTTCGAGTGCGACGACGCTCAGGCCGCCCGC
>JBGVOA010000146.1:0-2714 GCA_045126095.1 Christensenellales bacterium
ATGGCTTCCTTGCGCTTGAGGTTCAGCTGGATCAGCGCAAAGGTGATCACCGTGGGGATGATCGCCAGCGTGCGGGTCAGCTTGACCATGGTGGCGAAATCGCCCGCCGCTTCGGAGAAGGCATAGCCGGTTGCCACCACGGAGGAGGTATCATTCACCGCCGTGCCTGCCCAGATGCCAAAGGCCTGATCCGTCATGCCCAGCGCACGGCCCATGATGGGAAACAGCACGATCATCGCCATATCGAACAGGAAGGTGGCGGACATGGCATAGGCGACATCGTTGTCGTCCGCGTCAATGGTGGGTGCGATGGCTGCAATGGCAGAGCCGCCGCAGATGCCCGTGCCGGCAGAGATCAGGTTGGACAGCTTCCAGTTCAAGCCCAGCGCCTTGCCGATAAAGTAGCCGCCGCCAAAGCAGGTCAGCAGGGTAAAGACCATCACCGTCAGGGACATCTGGCCCACATGCAGGATGGTGGTGATGTTCAGCGACAGGCCCAGCAGGATGATGGCCAACTTCAGGATCTTCTTGGACGTGAACTTCAGTCCTGCGGCAAACCGGTCCGTCTTACGCACGTACTGGTTGAGAAACATGCCGATAAACATGGCAATAACAGCCGAGCCGATCAGGTGAATGGGCAGCAGACTCTCCAGCCAGCAGGCCAGCAGCGCCACGATGACCGGCAGCACAATGCCGGGAAGCAGCTTCATGATCTTCATGGTGAATCTCCTTTGGTGTGATGAACGGCTTGATTATATCACGTTTGCATGATAAAATGAAATTATCATTTGTTATCACACGCGAATTTGATTTTATGGAGATCGACATGCTGGACTATCGCATCGAAACCTTCCTGACCCTGTACGAGGAGATGAATTACCGCCGCACTGCCGAGCGTCTTCGCATGACGCAGCCGGGCGTGACGCAGCACATCCACTACTTAGAGAATTTCTACGGTGTAAAGCTCTTCGCATACGATGGCCGTCAGCTGCGGCGTACCAAGGAGGCAGAGCAGCTGAAGCGGTACATCGACAGCACCCGCGCAGCAGAGCATGACCTCCGCGCCGGATTTGTGCAGACGGACACGCTGCATCTGCGGGTCGGTGCCACCAAGACCATTGGTGAATTCGTGATCGTCCCCACGGTGCGGGCATTTTTGCGGGATGAGCATCACCGGCTGGATCTGATCGTGGACAACACGGAGACGCTGCTGTCCATGCTGGAGCATGGCGAGCTGGACTTTGCGATCATCGAGGGCGTATTCGACAAAGAAAAATATCCCCACAGACTCTACAAGCGGGAGCGCTTTGTGGGGATATGCAGTGCCTCGCACCCCTTCGCCGGACAGATCGTAACACTGGAGGCTGCTCTGCGCGAGAGCCTCATCGTCCGTGAGAAGGGTTCCGGCACCCGGATGCTGCTGGAGCAGGCTATCGCCAGCCGGGGCTATTCCCTGGACAGCTTCCACCGCTGCTCCGCCATCAGCAATTTCTCCGTCATCTGCGAGCTGGTCGCCATGGAGCAGGCCATCACTTTTGCTTACGAGCCTATCAGCCACTGCCGCAGTGATCTGGCGACTTTCCATGTGGAGGACATGCAGATCACCGGAGAATTCAATCTGGTGTATATCAATGAGCGCGTAGCAGGGCCGAGAATCGACAGCTTCTTTCCTGAATAATTGCTTGTCTCAGAGCGTATCTGCTGCGAGTCACCGTTGCAGACGTTAATCTCGATCGTTGGCTTTTGATTTGCATACACCCCTGTACCCCATCGGCGTCACACCCAAGCGTCCTTTGAACAGCCGCATGAACACCACATCGTTCTCATAACCGCACAGGGCTGCAATTTCTCGGACAGTCAGTTCAGTATGCTGCAGATAGTACCGGGCGGCGTTCATGCGGGCAGCCAGCAGATCCTCATAGCAGCTGACGCCAAACCGCTCCCGGTACAGCTGGTGGAAATACGACAGGCTCAGCCCTGCGGCAGACGCCATCTCAGGCACAGAGGCGTATTTCCCGGGATTGGCGTACAGGTCAGCCCGCAGCATGTTCATTTGCGCGACGTGAGCACCATGCGCCGTCGGCTTGCGGCTGGTGCAACCATCGGACAGCTTGATCAACAGCAATTGCAGCAGCAGGTTTACACATGTGTCCTTTTGTTCGGAAGGTGAAACCTGCTCCCGGCACAGCAATTGCATCAATTCCTCTACTTCCCGCAAATTGCTGAGCGTCAGCAGCCTTCCGCAGGGCAGTGCGGACAAATCGTCAGCCTCGTCTCCGATGAAGTGAAGAAAATGATTGATGTATGCCCCGGTAACAGACCGGTACATTTGCTGCTGTCCGGGCTTAAACAGCACAGCGCTGCCTGGGGCGGTGGGGAGTTCTCTGCCGTCCAATGTCAGCAGAGCATCCGTCTTGAAGATCACCAGCAGCCAGTCGCCGGAACCGTGGGGACGCTGAATGCTGAAAGCCCCGTGATGATGGATATCCATGCCAATGGCATGCAGGTGCAACATGACCTGTTCCTCCTTCGTAGGATTCATCAGTATGCACATAGGATAAATCATTGTTTTGCGTCTGTCAAGCTGATACAATGAACGTACAGAACATCAGTCAAGGAGGTATCCCGATGAAGCATATTGCCATGCTGATCAACGCAAAG
Source organism: Christensenellales bacterium (assembly GCA_045126095.1). Taxonomy (GTDB): domain Bacteria; phylum Bacillota; class Clostridia; order Christensenellales; family Aristaeellaceae; genus UBA11524. Next base: position 2,662 of record JBGVOA010000146.1, read on the forward strand.
GATGTGATTGCCACCATCCGTCCGGAGATCTACGGCCATTTTGCCGAACATCT
>JBGVOA010000147.1:0-5716 GCA_045126095.1 Christensenellales bacterium
GCAGGTGGCCCAGGAGCTGCGTCAGGAGGGGCTGCCCTGCCCTGAGGCCCCTGCCGCCCCCCGTGCCGAGCGTGCCGATCCCGCCTTCTGCGACCCGGAGGACGCAGCCGCCGCCCGCCTCATGGCCCAGCCCTGCGTCCACCACATGCTGGAGGGCATGAAGGAGCTGCTGCGCCGCGCCGCCCGCGCCGAGGAGGCAACCGACATGCAGCGCACCCTCGACCGCATGCAGGTGCAGCACGACTTGATGCGCATCGCCTGGGCAAAGGACTACGACGCCTGCGCCGCCTGCCTCCTCCAGGCCGCCGACGCGCTGGAAGCCCTGCTCGCCGCCCCGGAAGACGCACCCTCTGCCCGCGAAGCCGCCGGGATCGCCCTGCGAAACGCCCGCGCCTGCCTGGCCCGCAGCAACTGATCATACATGCAGCCCCGACGGAGCAATGTCCGCCGGGGCTGTTGTGTATTCTTTCCGCATCACTGCAGGCGCTTGCCGCAGCACTGCTTGTACTTTTTGCCGCTGCCGCAGGGGCAGGGATCATTCCGTCCCGGCATGGCCGCTGCGCGGCGGGGCATCGTCCGGCGCATCAGCTCCTGCGGGGTATGTCCCTTATTCCACCAGCGCGGCAGGCTGTTGCACAGGTCGTTGAAAAGCCGCAGCACCTTGTTTGCGTCATTCAGGTCGACGGGCTGCGCCTCCTCCAGGATCGCCTCCACCGCATCGTTGTTACGCTCGTTCTGCGCCATCATCACCGCATCGCCCACCAGCGCATCCGCCTCCTTCACGCCGCGCCGTTCCAGCTCGTCCAACAGGGGGCGGTACAGCTGCAAATCGCCCGGCACAAGGGACTGCGTGGCGGCAAAGAGCAGCGCGTCCTCGTCAAGCTCGGGATACGCCAGCTCCTCCACAAAGGGGCTGTGCAGCCTCTCCAGCAGCGCCTCCGGGTTCTCCAGCTCATCATGCATGATCCAAAGCTCGCCGTCCGCCTCGATCATCGCCTCCTGGCCGCCGCGGCCCAGCAGCAGGGCAAGGCTGAGCTGCTCCGCATCTGCGCGCTGCTTGTCCTTTTCCGGCTCGGTCAGCGCCGCCGCCCGGGCCGCCAGCTCCCGAGCAGGCATCATGCCCACATGCAGCAGCCAGCCCTGCATGTAATCGTAGAGCAGATCCTGCAGATGCAGCTGCGCCCGGTCCGCCTCCTCTGCGGGCAGCCAGCCGGGCACGCGCGCGTCCACCTGGCAGACGCCGCTCTCCCATTCCACAAGGCCAAGGTCATCCAGGATATCCAGAGCAGTCATCAGCACAGCAGCGTCCTCAGACCGATGATCCACGCGGAAGGTCAGGCCCTGCGCCAGGTGCTTTTGCAGCATCTCGGCCTCCTCCTGACGCATCAGCAGCATCAGATTCTCGCCGTACTCCGCCATGCTGTTTTCGATATACGCCGCCCATTCCGTCTTTTTCGCCGACTTCCTGATCGGCGGCATACCCAACCGGAACGCTGCGTCCATCATTTCGTCCTTCTTCCACTCCATCAGCAGCTCGCTCTGGCGCTTCATCCGCATCACCTCGCGGAAGAATTCGCCATGGCGCTGCCTTTTTCCTCTATCCAAATCCGCTGAAATACGCTATAATGTTGCTGACAACACAACCCGAGGAGGTACCCCTATGAACATCGGCATCCGCCTTCACGATACCGCCGGCACGACCCTCGCCGAGCACCTGGCCGCCGCCAAAGCCCAGGGCTTCACCTGCGTGCACATTGCCATGAGCAAGGTGATCCCCGGCTTCAAGATGGCTGACGCACCCATCCTGCTGACCGACGAGCTGGCGGACGAGGTGCGCTCGCTGCTGGAGGCAAACGGCCAGACCTGCGTGCTGCTGGGCTGCTACCTCAACCTGTGCAGCCCCGACCTGGAGAGCCACGAAAAGACCGTCGAAATCTACAAGGCCCATCTGCGTTTTGCCAAGCGCATGGGCGCGCTGCTGGTGGGTACGGAGACCGGCGCCCCCAACACCGGCTACAAGACCTGCCCCGAGTGCTACACCGAGGAGGCCCTGCAGCTTTTCATCGACCGGGCGACCCCCGTGGTGCGCTATGCCGAGGAGGTCGGGCAGCTCTTCGCCATCGAGCCGGTCATCCGCCACATCGTTTCCACCCCGGAGCGCTGCGAGCGCGTTTTGGCGGCCATCGACTCCCCCAACCTGCGGGTCATCCTGGACGCAGTGAACCTGCTGGGCGAGGAGAACGTGGCGGACGCGAAGGCCATCATTGCCGACGGCATTGCCCGCCTGGGTGACAAGGTGAGCCTCCTGCACATGAAGGACTTCATCCCCTACGCCACCGAGCGCGGCCAGGCGGTCAAGGCCGGCACGCCCAACACGGACGTGTTCTCCAACCTGGTCTCCTGCGCCTGCGGCACCGGCGATATGGACTACGCGCCGCTCCTGGCCCTGGCCAAGCAGCGCGACCTGCCCATGACGCTGGAAAACACCAACCCCGCGAACGCCGTGGCCGCCCGCGAGCACCTGGAAAAGGTGGGCGCTGCCCTGTGAGCATGGATCTGCAGCGGCTGACCTCCCTCCTGCGCCAATGCATCCAGCGCTACGGCATGATTGAGGAGGGGGACGCCATCGCCGTGGGGCTTTCCGGCGGCAAGGACAGCCTGTGCCTGCTCATGGGCCTGGCGGCCCTGCGCCGCTTCTACCCCGTGTCCTTCACGCTCCACGCCATCCACGTGGATGTGGGCGCAGGCATGAAGGATGAAGATATCCACAGGATGTCCGCCTTCTGTGCGCAGCTGGAGGTGCCCTTCCACCACGTCCGCACGGACATCTATCAAATCGTCGTTGAGGAGCGCAGGGAAAAGAACCCCTGCAGCCTGTGCGCCAAGATGCGCAAGGGCGCGCTGAATGCAAAGGCCCTCGAGCTGGGCTGCCGGAAAATCGCCTACGCGCACCACAAGGACGACTTCATCGAGACGCTGATGATGAACCTGCTGATGGAGGGCCGGTGCGAGTGCTTCCCGCCGGTGACGCAGCTGGACAAGACCGGCCTGCAGGTGCTGCGCCCGATGCTGCTGATCGACGAGGCGGACGTGCGCGGCTTCACCCGCCGTTACAACCTGCCGGTGGTCAAGAACCCCTGCCCCGCCGACGGCGCAACCCGCCGGGAGGACGTGAAGCGCTACATCCGCGAAAGCCGCGCGCAGTTCCCGAAGATCCGCGAGAGCCTGTTCAGCGCGGTGACGGGGCTGTTTGACAAGGAGGGCTGAACATGCACCCCTGGATCAGAGAGGATTGGGAATTCACGCTGACCGTCCTGCGCGGTGAAGCCAGCAGCTGCCGCATCGGACTTGAAGCAGGTGACACGTTCACCTTCCAGTATGCGCTACCCGCTGGTCTCTGCCCCAAGACTGTCCCCCAGCTTCATACACTCTGCGAGATCGTTCGCTGTGGCGGAGATTTTACCCACCGCGGCTCGCCCGATCCATTCAGCATTGAGTTCCCCTGTGCGGACGGCGTGCTGACTCTCCGCCTGGAGGCAAGGGGGCTTCCGCCATGTTGACCATCCGCCAGGCCACCCCCGCTGACCTGCCCCGCCTGCCGGAGCTGTTCGACTACAACGACGTGCGTGCCATGATCGCCGAACATACGCGGCGCATCACGAGCGACGAATTCACCATCTTCCTGCTTTGGGACGGCGCTGACCTCATCGGCGAGCTGCATGTCACCTGGCGCAGCGATGATCCCCGTTTCGCCATCGCAGGACAGCGCGCCTACCTCTCCGCCTTCCGCGTCCGCGAGGACAGGCAGGGACACGGCTCCGGCAGCTTCCTGCTGGACAGCGTCATCCGCAGCATCGAGCAAGCAGGGTACCGCGAAATTACGGTAGGCGTGGAGGACGACAACGCCCGCGCACGGCGCATGTACAAGAAGCGCGGCTTCACAGAGCGCGTGGCCCGGTGCAGCGAGAGCTACCAGGGCGACGCATATGAGTATGATTTACTGCTGCGGAGGAGGGCGGAGACGTAATCCGCGTTCCTTTGTTGGTTGGATGCACTGTTTGAAGGCTCCTCCGTTTCCGGAGGAGCCTTCAAATGCGTTATTCTGCTTTTTGCGCTGCGGCGCGGAGGCCTTCGGCGACCAGGGCATCGTGCAGACACGTCTCCCCAGTGGGGAGTTGCCGAAGGCAAAGTGTCAAGCGATGTTGGAGCTCGCGGCCCTGGTCCCCGCAAGGGGCATCGCCCCTTGACCCATTTTTTTGCCCCGGCTTGACTCAGCCTTCCTGCCGGATCTCGCCGCACAGGTCGCTCATCAGCAATTCATCGGTGTTCTCCTGCGCCAGCGCCCACATCAGCTTCGTCACCGCCGCCTCCGTCGTCAGGTCCTGACCGGAGATCACATCCGTCTTCAGCAGCTGCGTGCCTACCTCGTAAATCGACAGATCCGCCTTCTCATACATGCACTGGGTCAGCACCAGAATGCGCACGCCCTGCTGACGCAGCATCCGCAGTTTCTCCACCAGGTTGCGGCGGATGTAATGCAGTCCGCCCAGACCGAAGGCCTCGATCACCAGGCCACGATAGCCTGCCTGCGCCACGAAGTCCAGCACATCCGGCTGCGTGCCGGGCACAAGCTTCAGCAGGAACACCCGGCTGTCCACCTCCGGGCGGAAGCGGTATTCCCCGGTGATGCGCTGCGGACGCATGAACCGCACGCCCTCCGAATCGATGATGCCCGCCAGCGAGCGGTTGACGCTGGAAAACGCATCGAAGGACATCGTGTGGGTCTTGACGGCGCGGGTTCCGTGGATCAGCTTGCGCGCAAAGCACACATACGTGCCGGGCACGCCCTTGCAGGCCGCCTCGATGGCGCAGCTCAGGTTCGTCTCCGCGTCGCCCAGGGGCGCGCCCATCGGCAGCTGCGAACCCGTCAGGATGACCGGCTTCGTCTGGCCCTGCAGCATGTAGGAAAGCGCTGCCGCCGTGTAGCCCATGGTGTCCGTGCCGTGGGTGATGACCACGCCGTCGGCGTCCTGCATCGCAGCATCCACCGCGCGGGCCAGCACGCTCCACTCCTCAGGCTGGATGTTGGAGGAGTCCATGGAGAACACGTCTTTGGGAATGATCTCCACATCCGCGCGGCAGGGCACGCTGTGCAGCATCTGGCTGGCACGCAGGGCGGGGGTCAGGCCATCAGGGGTCTGCCGGCAGGCGATGGTGCCGCCGGTGGCAAGGAGGGCAATGCGCTTCATAGGGGTGTCACCTCGTTGTGATGATGACAGTATTGTACCACGCTTTTGCGCATTTGCCAATACACAAAAGCCCCTCCGTCTTTCGACAGAGGGGCCGGACTATATTACCCGAAACCCTTACAGGAAGGGGCGTTCAGCATTACTGCTGGCCAGCCATCTTCTTGTAGGACTCACGACGGTACTTCGCGTCCTCCTCGGCCTGCGCGAACAGCTTCTCGGCAGCCTCGGGGAACAGCTTGGCCAGCGTGGTGTAGCGGACCTCGCCCTTCAGGAACTCCTGGTAATCACCGGTGGGCTCCTTGGAGTCGATGGTCATGGGGTTCTCCAGGTCGGGGTTGAAGCGGTACAGGGGCCAGTAGCCGCACTCCACAGCCTTCTTGATCTCCGCCTGAGCCTTGCCCATCTTCAGACCATGGTTGATGCAGGGCGCGTAAGCGATGATCAGGGAGGGACCATGGTAAGCCTCG
>JBGVOA010000148.1:0-4108 GCA_045126095.1 Christensenellales bacterium
GAGATCGCGTGGATGGCGGCGAAGTATCCGCATATTGGCGGGATGTTCCTGCGTGCATACGGCCCGGCATTCCACGGGGCGACGACCTGGGTGCGCGTGAGTGGAAAGCGCAAGCCGGAGCTGCATCTGCCGGATGATCAGCAGAAGCTTGACCGGTATATTGCGGACTTCAATGCACTGGTAGACAAGTATCGCCGCGACAATGGATGACGGGCACGGAAAAGGCCGAATGAGCCCGTGCCTGCGGCCTGAAGGCGAATTGCGATGGAGGAGGAATATGCGTGAATCCCATTGGGACGAGGACGATTACGACAAAGCGGTTGACGCTGCGTGCGCCGCAGCCCTGCGACGCACGGGCTCTTGTTGCGGCAGGGAGCCTCCTCATGAGTGCGGATGAGGCCGAAAAGGCGCTGGCGGACATGGCTTCCGAGGCCACGAAGCCCTTCGGCTTTCACTGGGTAATTGAGCACAATGGCGAGGCTGTCGGACGCATCAAGGGCTGGGAGGTCAGCCCGTATAACGGCTATGTGCAGCTGGGTTATGATATCGCGCCGGAAAAGCGCTGCCAGGGCCTGATGACCGAGGCGGTGGGCGCGGTGGCAAGGTATCTGCTTCTTGAAGCAGAGGCGAATCGGGTGTACTGTTCCATTCGTGAGGGTAATGTGGCAAGCCGCCGCGTGTGTGAGAAGAATGGCTTCCAGCACGAGGGGGTGATGCGTCAGCACTACGCCCGGCAGGACGGCGGCTACGACGATGTATACATCTACGGCCTGCTCAGGGCTGATCTGAAGGAGGAATGAGCGATGCTTGACACAGTGCAGATGCAGGAAATGCAGCGACGCCTGCAGGAGAAGTACGCAGGCTGGTGGGAGCCCGTTGACCCGCAGCGGGGGCTGAACAAGCTGATGTGGATGATCGCCGAGGTGGGCGAGGCGGCGCAGATCCTCAAGCGAAAAGGCGCACAGGGCGTGATGGAGCAGCCGGACGTCCGTGCGGATTTCGTCGAGGAGATGTGCGATGTGCTGATGTGCTACGGGATTACGCCGGAGGAGTTTGAGGCCATCTACCGCGCTAAGCACGAGCGGAACATGACCCGTTGGAAGAAGCCTGAACCCGCGGAAAACAGCGAGGCGTGAAATCCTGCCGTTGACTTTCGCCATTAGGTGCGATATAATACCTCCAAACGGCTTATTGCCTTGATGAGTGACATACAGGAGGAATTCTGCAGGAAGATGATGTTCCGCTGGTACGGAAGGTAGTCCGATCCGATTCCGCTGTAGAATGTCAGGAAAATCTCCGGTATGTCCGGACTGATTTGCGACACCTGTCCGGAAACCCGCATTCGTCCTGAGTATGGCCGGATGATCTGGGACGAGGATGGTTGTCCCGGCGATTGCCTGTACACCCGTGCGCTGGGCACTACCTACCTCAATGGCATCAGGAAGGCCCTGTGCCGTGAGCATGGCGAGAAGTAAGGAGGCACTATATATGAAGCTCTCATACCAAGGCATCCAGGATGTTCATGGGTACGAAATGAACGGCGTGAAGCTGCCAAAGTTTGATTGGCAGCGGATGGCTGACAAGACCGCCGCTGCGCCGACCTGGGTGCATTTCGGCGCGGGCAACATCTTCCGCGGCTTCATCGCCGCGCTGCAGCAGAAGCTGCTCAACGAGGGCGAGACCGATACGGGCATCATCGCTGCGGAAACCTTCGATTATGACATTATCGACATGATCTACGCCCCCCATGATTCCATGACCCTCATGGTGGCGCTCAATCCCGATGGCTCCACGGATCTGGAGGTTGTGGCCTCCATTGCCCGCGGTCTGAAAGCTGATTGCCAGAATGCGGTGGACTGGCCTGCGCTGTGCGAGGCGTTCCGCAATCCGTCCCTGCAGATGGCCTCCTTCACCATCACGGAGAAGGGGTATGCGGTCACCACGCCCACGGGCGAATTGTCCGGCCTGGTGCAGGCGGACATCGCTGCCGGCCCCCTGAAGGCGCGCCATGCCATGTCCGTCGTGGCGGCGATGCTGCTGGAGCGCTTCCGTGCGGGTGCGTATCCCATTGCGATGGTGTCGATGGACAACTGCAGCCACAACGGCGAGAAGCTGCGCTCCTCCGTACTGACCATCGTCAACGGCTGGGTGCAGGGTGGCCTTGCGCCGGTTGAGTTCGCCGAGTACCTGGCGGACGAGACCCGCGTGTCCTTCCCCTGGTCGATGATCGACAAGATCACCCCCCGCCCGGCGGATGTGATCCGCGATCAGCTGACAGGCCTGGGCTTCGAGGATATGGTGCCGGTTGTCACCAGCCGCAACACCTACATTGCGCCCTTTGTCAACGCGGAGGTGCCGCAGTACCTCGTCATCGAGGATCGCTTCCCCAATGGCCGTCCGGCGCTGGAGAAGGCGGGCGTGTATTTCACTGACCGCGACACCGTCAATATGACTGAGCGCATGAAGGTCACCACTTGCCTTAATCCGCTGCATACCGCTCTGGCGGTGTACGGCTGCCTGCTGGGTTACACCTCCATTGCCGAGGAAATGCGCGATCCGGAGCTGGTCAAGCTGGTCAAGGCCATCGGCTATACCGAGGGCCTGCCGGTGGTGACCGATCCCGGCATCATCAAGCCCAAGGCCTTCATTGACGAGGTTGTCAAGAAGCGCCTGCCCAATCCCTTCATTCCCGATATGCCCCAGCGTATCGCCACCGATACCAGCCAGAAGGTCGGCATCCGCTTCGGCGAGACCATCAAGGCCTACATGGCCAGCCCCACGCTGGATGTGCAGTCCCTCAAGGCGATTCCGCTGGCCCTGGCAGGCTGGCTGCGCTACCTCATTGCCGTGGACGACAAGGGCGAAGTGATGGCCGTGTCCTCCGATCCGCTGCTGGCAACGCTGCAGGAGCAGCTGGCGGGCGTGACCCTGGGCGATTCCTCCACTGTGGACGGCAAGCTGGAACCCATCCTGTCCAACGCCAACATCTTCGGCGTGGATCTGGTGAAGGCTGGCCTTGCGGAGAAGATCATCGGCTATGTGAAGGAAATGCTGCACGGCGCTGGCGCTGTCCGCCGGACGCTGAAGAAGTATATGGCGTAATCCATTGGCTGCCTGTGAAAGCAGGCGGCCTTTTTGATGCGCCGGTGCTGCGATTCGGTCGGTTTGGAGATGCGGGCAAGCAGGATTTCCCGTGCCCATGTCGAATATAAACTTGATAAATTCGCAACGAAGGGCGGTGGAGCAGATGTCGCAAAGGCTTTACAGGCTGCTGCTGTGGACGGCGGTGATCGGGCTGATGGCGGGCATTTTCCTCTTTTCCGCCCAGGAAGGGCCGGTCAGCGACGGCATGACGGCTGCGGCGGTGATGCCCCTGGCGGAAATGCTGTCCGAAATGCAGGATGGCAGCGCGGATTCCGTGACGGTGATCTACATCATCATTGGAACGATTGTGCGCAAGACCGCGCACCTGCTGGAGTACGCGCTGCTGGGCGCACTTGTCCACCTGCTGCTGCGCTCCTATGGCCTGCGGATGTGGTGGCTGACGATGCTCATCGGCGTTGCCTACGCTGTATCAGACGAGGTGCACCAGGCCTTTGTCCCCGGACGACTTGGCGTCCCGACGGACGTGCTTATCGACGCGGTGGGCGTTGGCCTTGGGGTACTGGCCGTCCGTTATATCGATCATATCAGGAGGAAGAAGCATGTACACGATCAATGACCTTTACGATCTGGAGCATACCCTGGCTGCTGACTATTTGACGCAGTTCACTTATCCCTGGGAGGCGCTCAAGGGCATCAAGGAGGAGATCCTGCGCATCGGCGCATCGCTGGATGCAGCGGAGTACGATGCGGTTGCTCCGCAGGTGTGGGTGCACAAAACCGCCAAGGTGGCGCCCACGGCCTATCTGGGCGCGCCCTGCATCATCGGCCCGGAGACGGAGGTGCGTCACTGCGCCTTCGTCCGCGGCAGTGCGCTGGTGGGCGCTGGCTGCGTGGTGGGCAACAGCGTGGAGCTGAAGAATGTGATCCTGTTTGATAAGGTGCAGACGCCGCATTACAACTATGTCGGCGACAGCATCCTGGGCTATAAGAGCCACATGGGCGC
>JBGVOA010000149.1:0-1646 GCA_045126095.1 Christensenellales bacterium
CGAGGGTGATGTGCTGCACTATGCCGGCGCGGATTTCACCGTGCTGCATACCCCTGGGCACACGCCGGGCTGCGTCTGCTACCAGGCGGGGGAATGGCTCTTCACCGGCGACACCCTCTTCCACTACGGCTATGGACGCACGGATTTGCCCGGCGGCAGCATGCATGAGCTGGCGGCCTCGCTGCGCCGTCTGCAGCCCCTGATGCAGCAGTACGACATTTTCCCGGGACACTGACCCGGCACGGAGGATGCTTTTATGATGCAATACCTGGAGGCCATCGAGCCGGATCTGGTCAATGTGACGCGGCTCTTTGGCCTGGAAGACGAACTGCTGACGGCGGAAAGCCCGCGCATCACCTGGCAGGCCTGGGAGGCTGACGGTTCATACCGCTGCCGCTGCCTTTGCGGCGACAAGGCGGTGGAAAGCGCCGTGCCTGTGCCGCCGGAGGAGGGCGATGAGCGCCTGCAGGAGCTGCACCGCAAGCGTGCTGCCCGCCGCCTCGTCCGCCAGACGATGTACGACCTGTGCCGCGAGGTGACCGGCGTCCACCCGCCGTGGGGGAGCCTCACTGGCATCCGCCCCACCCACCTGATGCAGGAGGCCATCTCCCGCGGGCTGGGCGAGGAGGCCGCGAAGCGCTACGTCATCGATACCTTCGACGTGACGCCCGAAAAGGCGGACCTCCTCTGGGAGATCGCTCAGGTGCAGGGCCAGCTGCCTCCGCCGGAGGACTGCTGGATGGACGTGTATATCGGCATCCCGTTCTGCACGACCCGCTGCACCTACTGCTCCTTTTCCTCGGGCGAGCTGGGCAAGGGCAAGTTGGTGGAGCCCTACCTTGATGCGCTCTTCCGCGAGATGGACGAGAGCTGCCGCATCATTGCGGACAGCGGGCGGAAGCTCCGCGCGGTGTATGTCGGAGGCGGCACGCCCACGAGCCTCAATGAGGATCAGCTGCGCCGCCTGCTGGACCGGATGATGCTGCGCTTCCCCGGTGCGTCGGAGTACACGGTGGAGGCGGGTCGCCCGGACACCATCACCCCCGGCAAGCTGGCTGCCATCCGCGACGCGGGCGTGGGCCGCATCAGCATCAACCCACAGACGATGAACGATGAAACCCTGCGCATCATCGGCCGCGCCCACACGGCGCAGCAGGTCATCGAGGGCTACGCCATGGCCCGCGAGGCCGGTATCCACCACATCAACATGGACGTGATCGCCGGTCTGCCCGGCGAAACGGTGGACGATTTCGCCCGCACGATGGACTGGGCTGTCCGCCTGAAGCCGGAGAGCCTCACGGTGCACACCCTGGCCATCAAGCGCGCCACGCGCCTGCATTTTGAAAAGTACCGCATCCCCACCGGCGTGGAGGCCGCTGCCATGGTGGACATGGGTCTGTCCACCGCCCGTCAGCTGGGGCTTGCGCCCTACTACCTCTACCGGCAGAAGAACATGGCCGGCAACCTCGAGAACATCGGCTATGCCCTGCCCGGCCACGCCTGCCAGTACAATGTGGACATCATGGAGGAAACCACGCATATCCTCGCATTGGGCGCGGGCGGCATCTCCAAGCGCATTTACGAGGACGAGGGCCACATCGGCCGCGCGCCCAACGTGGCCAATATCGAGCACTACATCGCCCGCG
>JBGVOA010000150.1:0-5756 GCA_045126095.1 Christensenellales bacterium
GGCAGCGACTGGCATCACTCCTCCGATACGCACCTGTCCTCCATGCCCACCCCGGCCTATCCCGTCACCGCCTTTGTGAAGATGGCCCGGAACAAGGGCGTCCCCTACCGGCTGACCACCGTGCAGCTGGCGGGCTACGTGGCGGCGGACAAGGGCGGCGCCGTTGAAGAGGCGGAGACCGCGCCCTCCTCCCGCTGGGTGCGGGTCGTCCCCGCCAAGGGCAGCGAGTTCTCCCTCAAGCCCGACCTGAAGGACGGCGTGGTCTACATGGACGAGTACGTCAACTACCTCATCAGCAAGCTGGGCGCCTCCCAGGAAGGCGGCGTGCAGGCGTACAGCCTGGACAACGAGCCCGCCCTGTGGGAGCACACCCACAGCCGCCTGCACCCGGAGCCCACCGGCGCGCGGGAGCTGGTGGAGAAGTCCGCCGCCACCGCCGCAGCCATCAAGGCCCTCGACCCGGCAGCGGAGATCTACGGCCCCGCCCTCTACGGCTTCACCGCCTACGAGAACCTGGCAGACGAGAACGACCCCGACTGGCAGTCCGCCAAGGAGGAGAACGGCTACCGCTGGTATCTGGACTACTACCTGGAGGAGATGCGCAAGGCCTCGGAGGAAGCCGGCGTGCGCCTGCTGGACGTGCTGGACATCCACTACTACTCCGAGTCCGCCCGCGTGGGCTTTGCCGACCGCCTGCAGGCCGTGCGCACGCTCTATGAGCCCGGCTTCCGCGAGAACAGCTGGATCGGCCAGTGGCGGCAGCACAACCTGCCCCTGCTGCCGCTGGTGCAGCAGTCCATCCAGCGCTACTACCCCGGCACGAAGCTGGCCATCACCGAGTACAACTACGGCGGCGAGGACGTCTCCGCCTCCATCGCCCAGGCCGAGACGCTGGGCTGCTTTGCCGCCCAGGGCGTGTACAGCGCCTTCATCTGGGGCGGCAACGACTGGCAGTACAACGCCATCAACCTCTTTACCAACTTTGACGGCCAGGGCGGCGCCTTCGGCGATGCCCTCATCCCCGCCCACGCGCCTGACCACAGCCGGTGCGTGGCCTACGCCGCCCTTTCCTCCGCCAACCCGGAGCGGCTGACGGTGATGCTGACCAACAAGACCGGCCAGGAGCAGCAGGCTGTGCTGCTGCTGGAGGGCGGCAGCGTCTCCGGCAGCGTGCAGGTCTGGGCCATCCACGGCGACTCTCCGGAAATCCGCCCGCTCCAGGGCAACATCTCCCCCGACGGCCGCACCGTCACCCTCGCCCTGCCCGGCTACTGCGCCGCGATGGTCGTGGTGCAGGGCGCACCGTAACGCGGCACATTTTGTCCCTTTCCGTCGCCCGCGCAGCAGGATTTCACCCCCGGCCCGACGAATCATTTTGCGGATGTAAACTTGCATCCGCACTGGATGAAAAACCCGCCGCCCTTCGTTTATATGGTTGAACGAACCCCAAGAGGTGATCCCCGATGAAGCTCCTGCGAATCCTGGCAGCGCTCCTGCTGCTCCTGCTCCTTGCCGCACCGGCCCTGGCCGAGGATGTGTGCGTGGTGGACGATGCGTCCGCCGCCTCCCACATCACCACCGACGCCAGCTATCTGCGCGTGGGCTGCCCTCTTTCCGGCAGCGTGCCCGTGACCCTCTCTATCCGCGACAGCTGGGGCTACCTGGTCTACCAGCGGGACTACGGCACCCGCAGCGGCGCCTTCCGCTCCGAGGACGTGTACCTGCGCCTGGACGGAAAGAGCACCGTCTACACCGTGACCCTCTCCTGCGGAGACGACGCGCATGAATTCCGCGTGACCCGCCAGGCTCCCCGGCTGACCGACAGCAGCGTGACCGCCCACGGCCTGTCCCTGGCGGAGATCACCGGTAAGCGTGACAACCGCTTCGTGGTCATCCTGGATACCGACGCGCTGGAGGGCAGCACCCTCTCCGCGCCCCTCGTCTCCGGCGGCCTGCAGCTGGGCTACGCCTCCTTCACCCTGGAGGACGGAGAGCTGACCGTTTCCGCCATGCTGACGGTGGACGGGAAGATCGAGAAGTCCACCGTCTACGTCGCCCGGGACGCGATGACCGCCGCCACCCTGGGCAGCAGCCGCTTCACCGGCACAAAGACGAAGCTGAACCGCGCCGTCAGCCTGGGCCGCACCCCCTACGCCGCCGTAATGCTGCAGCTGACCGTCTCCTACGACGAGGCCACCAGCCAGTACCTCTGGGAGGATCCCCTCTATCTGGAGGAGCAGCACCGCCTGTGGGAAATGATGCTCCTGACCACCGCCAGCGAGGCCGTTGGCTGACACAAATTCACAAAGCCCCGGAGCCATCCTGATGCAGGATGCGCTCCGGGGCTTTTGCGTGGTAAAAGCAGGCTAACCCGTATGTGTGGTACGAAGGCCTCCAGCTGCAGATTCCGACCGCAGCCCGCGCATTCTCCCTCAGTCATCGGACTTTGTCCGCTGACAGCTCCCTCCCGGAGGGAGCCTCAGTCTGAACCGCGGCTTACCTGCTTTCTTGCTGCTTGCTCAGGATTGCAGCAAAAGCTGCGGCCCAAAGGGCTCCCTCCGGGAGGGAGCTGTCTTCGATTCCGGCTTGAAAAGCCGGGATTGAAGACTGAGGGAGAATGCGAGCTCAGCAATAAAGTCTGCTGGAAAGAAACGGTTTGCTTCACCACCGACAAACCTCATCCACTGTCGGGCATACAAAGGAGCCGGACGCCCACTGCGTCCGGCTCCTTTCACATTTTCTCACTTATTCGCGCACAGGAATCCCAGCTCCCGGGCCAGCGTCTCCGCCCGCGTGCCGGGATGGACGTGCATCAGCACATACCCGCAGTCCTCAAAGGCATTTGCGCCGATTTCCTCCAGGTCGTCAGGCAGGTACACATCCTTCAATTCCGTGCAGCCGGCAAAGGCCTTGACGCCGATCCGGCGGACACAGGGCGGAATCACAATGGCCGGGAGGTTGTCGCAGCCCCGGAACATGTGCTCCGGGATTTCCGTCAGCCCCTGGGGCAGGTGGACATAGGCCAGGATGCGGTTGCCCGCAAAGAGCGCAGGCGCGGCAGAAGCAATCTCCCGGCCCGCCACCTCGTCCGGGATGTGCAGCTTCTGATACGGGCCCCGGTAGCGCACAAGGCAGCCCGCCTCGTCCAGGCGCGCGTCCTCCGGCGTGAGCGTGTGCAGCTCCCGCGCCTCGCGGCTGTTGGTTCCGCAGCCGATGCGGGCCAGCGCAGGCCCTGCGATGGGCAACGCCACCAGCGCCAGGAAGCACACCGCCGGCAGCACCTCGCTCTTCCCGGCGGACAGCAGCGTCACGCCGCCAGCCATGATCACCGTCAGCAGCAATATCCAGGTCAGCCGCTGCCCCACATGGGGATTGCGCTTCCAGCCCTGGGGCAGCTCCACCTCCGGCCAGGAGGTGCGGTTCCCGTTATGCATGCTTCTCCTCCTCCCCGGTGTAGCGGAGATCGCGGAAGGTCGCCTCCGCGCCCGCGCCTGTGACATAGCAGCCCACATACGCGCCGATGAAGCCGCCCGCCGTTTCGCTGCCCAGGAAGCCGCCGTCCGCACGGGCGACGCTCTCCCCGTTCACCAGGAGGCAATGATCCTGCCCGCAGGCGGCGATCCCCAGGCGGATGCTCTCCGACTGCGCATTTCCCGTCCACAGCACATCCACATGGCGGGGGTACTCGCGGGGATGGAGGTAGTCCGGCTTGCCGCATTTCTCGCTGCGCACCGCGCGGACGACCACGCCCTCCGCCGTTTTCTCCACGCCCACGCGCAGGTGATTGAAGCCGTTCTGCAGCAGCATCAGGCCCGCCTCGCCCCTTTCGGGAAGTACGACCGTGACCTCCGCAGAGAAGGTCATGTGCTGCTGACGGCGGCCATAAAAGCCGGGGCAGCCGTTGGGCGCGGGCATGCGGGGCAGATCATCCGGAACGAGCCAGTCGCGGTCTGAACGCAGGGTCAGCATGCCGTCCGCCAGGGTGAAGGTATCTTTCGCGGGCGTGCCCAGGGTGTTCCAGCAGGGCGCGGAGAAGTCGTCCGCGTCAACGGGCGCAAAGGGGTGCTGGGGCAGCGCGGGCGCAGGGTAGCTCCACTCGATGCGGCCCGTGCCGGGGCTGACCACCGGCCACTCGCCGGACCAGTCCACCGGGGCGATGAAGGTTTCCCGGCCCATGTTCTTGTGATAGCCGCCGATGAGCCGCGAGCCCAGCGCCACCATGTACCAGGCGCCGTCCGCCAGCTGCACCAGATCGGCATGGCCCACGTTGCAGATGGGATAGTTGAGCCCCAGATGCCGGTGGGTCAGGATGGGGTTGCCCGCGTAGCCCTCATAGGGCCCCAGGGGGCTGCGGCTGCGGGCGATGGTCACGGCATGGTAATCCTCCGTGCCGCCCTCGGCAATGAGCAGGTAGTACCAGCCGTCCTTCTTGTAGATGTGCGGCGCTTCGGGGCTCCAGGCGTTGACCAGCGCGCCCCGCCAGGCGATCCGCTTCTCCCCCACGATGCAGTCCTTCTCCAGATTCACCTGCGCCACCCACACGCCCGGATCATGCTGCGCCCAGTCGGTGGTGGCGGTCATGTAGCAGGTTCCGTCCTCGTCCCAGAAGAAGGAGGGGTCGATGCCCTCCGCGCCGCGGATCACATGCAGATCACTCCAGGGCCCCGCCGGATCCTTGGCCGTGACATAGAAGTTGCCCACGCCGCTGACGTTGGTGGTGACCATGTAGAACAGCCCGTCATGCCAGCGGATGGTGGGGGCATACACGCCGCCGGACATGGACTGCCAGTCCAGCGGGAGCTGCTCCGGGCGGCTCAGGCAATGGCCCAGCTGCTCCCAGTGAACGAGGTCGCGGCTGTGAAAGAGCGGCACGCCGGGGAAGTAGCTGAAGGACGAGGTGACCATATAAAAGTCGTCCCCCACGCGGCAAATGGACGGATCGGGGTAGAACCCCGGCAGAAGCGGGTTATGCAGCATCGGTATCCCTCCCGTTGGGCAATGTGTTGCCTTCATTATACCACATTCCCGTCCCGGCGCAAGGGGGCGTCAAAGGCGTCCGCCGGCCATCGCATCCGCCAGCATCGTCAGCAGCTCGCCATTGCTGGGATGATCGCCCACGCAGCTGCACTCGCGGCCCACCAGGCGGCGGCAGCGCTCCCCACCCCCGCGCAGCCAGGTGACGGCAATGGCGTGGCGGATGGCCCTTTCCACCGCCGGGACGCTGGCCCCGTGCTCCCTGGCGACGGCGGGATACAGCCGTCGGCCCAGCCCGCGAAGGGTCTCCGGCCTTTCCAGCGCCAGCATCAGCGCCGAGCGCAGGTAACCGTAGCCCCGCAGATTGGTGGGCACGCCCAGGGCAGCCAGCACCTGCGTCACCCGCCCGGCAGGCTCCCGGGGCGCAGGCGGATGGAAGGGGCTCCCGGGCGTGAGGCTGCCCACCACGCGGCAGGGCACGCCCCGCGCCGATGCGTCCGCCGGGGCCTCCACCGCCACCAGCAGCAGCATCCCAGGCTGCATGGCCTCTCCCTCCGGCCAGCGAAGCTCAAATGCGTCCATTTTCTCTCCTCCTTGCAGCATTCGCCATGGGCGCGCATTTTCCGCGCCACGCCGTCAGTATAGCATGGCCCGCCGCGGCTGAAAACCGAAAAGGCTGACGCATTCTGACTTCCTTTGTCGAAAAAAGGCGGTGGAGCGCGATATGTGTCCCCGCCTGACGGAATTGTGCCCGCTTTCCCGCACAAAAAAGCGGACGCACC
>JBGVOA010000151.1:0-3450 GCA_045126095.1 Christensenellales bacterium
TGGGCATGTCGTAGTTGAAGACGTGGGAAAGGCCAGCGATGTCGATGCCGCGGGCGGCGATGTCCGTGGCGACGAGCACCTTGCACTCGCCGGACTTGAAGCGGGCCAGGGCGCTCTGCCGCTGCCCCTGGGACTTGTCGCCGTGGATGGCCACGCTGTCGATGCCCTCGCGCTTCATTTCGCGCACGATGCGGTCAGCGCCGTGCTTGGTGCGGCTGAACACCAGCGCGTTCTCCACATCGGAGGCGCGCAGGAGCTTGGCCAGCAGGTACTTCTTGTTGACCTTGTCCACATAATAAAGGCTCTGGTCGATCTTCTTGACCGTGGAGGACACGGGATCGACCTTGACGGATTCCGGGTTGTGCAGCAGATCCATGGCCAGCTTCTCCACCTCCGGGGGCATGGTGGCGGAGAAGAGCAGCGTCTGGTGCTTGTCGGGGAGCTTGGCGGCGATGCGGCGCACGTCATGGATGAAGCCCATGTCCAGCATGCGGTCGGCCTCGTCCAGCACGAAGGTTTCCACCCAGTCCAGGCGGACGTAGCCCTGGTTCATCAGATCCCACAGGCGGCCGGGACAGGCGATGACGGTGTCCGCACCCTTGTGCAGCGCGTCGATCTGCCCCTGCTGGCTCACGCCGCCGAAGATGACGGCGGGGGTCACGGGCAGGTTCTTGCCGTAGAGGACGAAGTTGTCGTAAATTTGGAGGGCCAGCTCGCGGGTGGGAGTGAGGATCAGCTGGCGGATCACGCGGGGTTGATCGCGGCGGACGGGCTTGTTCGCCATCTGCTGGATCATCGGCAGGGCGAAGGCGGCGGTTTTGCCGGTGCCCGTCTGGGCGCAGCCGAGCACGTCGCGGCCGGCGGCCACCAGCGGGATTGTTGCCCGCTGAATGGGCGTGGGCGTTTCGTAGCCCGCCGCGCGGACGTTCTTGAGAATAAGGGGCAGCAGGTTCAGTGATTCAAAGCTCATTGCAATAATTCCGTTTCATTTAGTCAGGCGCATAACACACCATTATGCATTATAGCACACTTTTTCCCAGAGTACAACGGGGCTGGCGGGGAGAATTCTGATCCGGTTCGTGCCGGATTCTCATTGACATCTCCTGCCTGCGCGTTTATTATATGAAGGAAAGCGTCTGCTTCATTCATTGAGAATTCGCGGGGAGGGTATGAGAACGATGATGATCCTCTGGGACTGGAACGGCACGCTGGTGGCTGACGTGCCCCATGTGGTGGAAATGAACAACCGGGTGCTGGAGCAGTTTGGCTACCGGCACACCTCCGAGGAGGAATACCGGGCGAAGTTCCGCCACCCGGTGCATGCGTACTATTATGATCTGGGCGTGACGGCGGAGGACTTCCCGAAGATCGCCAAGGTCTGGAACAAGGCCTATGTGGACGGCTTTGACTGCGTCCCGCTGGCCCCCGGCGTGGCGGAGGCTGTCCGCCGCTTCCATGAGGCGGGCTTCCGCCAGGCCATCATCTCTGCCTCCCAGGTGGATCAGCTGCGGGCCCAGGTGAAGCGCTTCCCGGAGCTGGACGGCATGTTTGACACCATTCTGGGCCTGGATAACCAGCTGGCGGTCAGCAAGGTGCATCTGGCGCAGGAGTTCCTGAAGGAGACGGGCTTGAAGGCGGAGGACTGCGTGTTTATCGGTGACACCACCCATGATGCGGAGACCGCTGCGGGCATTGGCTGCCGGTGTTATCTGGTGGCGGGCGGCCATCAGGAGGAACGTGTGCTGCACACGGCGCAGAATGCCGTCGTGGTGGAGTCCATCGGCACGGTGCTGGCGGCGCTGGGGGTGTGAGTCTTGGACGAGCGTCTCTATATGAGTGATGTCCGCGAGATCGCGGAGATTGTGGCGAAATGGTCGGTATACGCCCTGCCGCTGACGGAGGACGTACTGGAGATCACCGTCGATATCAGCCAGTGGGGCGAAACGCCCCTGGTCACGGCGCGGACGGAGGGCGGGGAGGTCATCCTCTTTGATACGACGGAGGCCTCCCGCGCCAACGAGGCGCACCTCGAAGATTGCCGCCATGTGGAGGCGTCCTGGGGTGACTGGCAGGATGTTCCGGGCTTTTTTAGCCTTTTCTGCGATGCGCTGACGGCGGAGCTGACCGCAAAGGGTCTGCCTGTGCCGCTTTATATCCGCCGGGATGCATAAGGAGAATGAAGCATGAGCAATCAGAAAGACTGGCTGGACGACCTGCTGGAGCAGGTAGCGTCAGGCCGCATGCTGCCTCAGGATGCGCTGTCGGCCTTCTTTATGCACAAGCGGGAGGCAGCGGAAGCAACGCTCACCCAGGAGGATCACGCCTTCATCACCGCCATGGATGCGGCGGAAACGGCGCAGCTGGTGGCGAAGTGGTGCGCCAGGCATGCTGCGGCGCTGGGCGGGGTCACGGCCATTGCGGCGGACCTGCGCGGGCCGTCGCTGCTGCACCCGCGCCGCCGTCCGCCGATGGTGACGGGCACGGACGCTGCGGGCCGCCGGGTGATGCTCTTCAGCGCGGCGGACACGGCCCAGGGCGGCGAATATGGCGATGACTGCCTGCGGGTTGGCGGCAGCTTCTCCGGCATCCACGGGGATCCGGTCTTCCTGCCGGTGTTCATGTCCGCCCTGACCACGGCTCTCAAGGGCCACGGCCTGCCGGAACCCGCCTGTACAACGTGATGAGGGCTCTCCTCCGCACGGCGGAGCGCCTGTGGGAAAGGTTTTTATGAGGAAATCCAACGAGCTTGCGCCCACGCCCTCCACCGGTCTGGATGACCGGCAGGCAGTGCAGCGCAAGAAGAATATCGTGACCGAAACGCCGGATAAGACGGTCTGGCAGATCATCGCCAGCAACCTGTTCACGCCCTTCAACGGCCTGAATGTGCTTCTGGCGCTGAGCCTGGCCCTGGTGGGGTCGTGGCGCAACATGCTCTTTATGGGCGTGGTCATCTCCAACACCTGCATCGGCGCCTTTCAGGAACTGCGGGCCCGGCGCACCATCCGCCGCCTGTCGCTGCTGAACGCCCCCCAGGCCCATGTGCTGCGCGGGGGCAAGGAGCGCGTCTGCCGCCCGGAGGAGCTTGTTCTGGGAGATCTGGTGATCCTCCGCGCGGGGGATCAGGTGCTGGCGGACGCAGTGGTCGTTTCCGGCAACGGCGCGGCAGACGAGGCCCTTCTGACCGGTGAGAGCGACGCGATCCCCAAAGCCGAGGGGGACGAGCTGCTTTCCGGCAGCTACGTCACCGAGGGGCGCATTGTCGCGCGGCTCATCCGCGTGGGCGACGACAGCTATGCTGCCCGCCTGACCCGGTCTGCCAGGGAGATCAAGCGCCCCAAATCTGCCCTGATGACGGAGCTGAACCAGCTCATCCGCCTGGTCAGCAGCATTCTGCTGCCCCTGGGCGCGCTGCTGTTCTGCCGGGAATTCTTCATCGACAAGCAGCCCCTG
>JBGVOA010000152.1:0-1030 GCA_045126095.1 Christensenellales bacterium
CCGCCCCAGCGGCGGCCGTAGCTGTCCATGGCCTGGCGGGCATAGCGGAGCATGGCCTTTGCATCGGCCCCCTCGCGGGCGCAGGCGGTCAGCAGCACCTCGCCGGCCTGCTCCTGCAAGGTGATGAAGTCATGGCTGACGACGAGTGCGAAGTCCCGCATTGCGGGGGCCTCAAAGGCGTATCGGCCGTCCGCCAGCAGTGCGCCGGGGGATGAGGCGGCCACGGTAAATCCGTCCGGGATGCTGAGGGTCACGTGCCAGTTGGCGCATTCGCTGAAAAAGGGGTCGCCCACGGGGACATAGGCGTCCATGCGCCACGCACCGTCCTCCCACAGGGCCGCCACGGGGAACACATTGCCCAGCATGAATACGCCGTCCGCATAGCCAAAGCGGCTGGCGCAGCCCGGGATGGCAACGGTGCATTCCAGGCGGATGCGGACGCTCTCGCCCGTGCCCCACTCCGCAGGGAGGGAGAGCACGGTGGAGGCCTCGTCCAGCCAGGCCCACTGCACGGGCTGACTTGCGACCTCGGCGCTGTTCACCCGCAGCCCGCCGGGGCTGAAGGCCGCGCCGTAGCACTGGTAGTACAGCTCCTCGGAGGCGCAGGGGGAGGTCTCCGCGTTCAGATAGGCCCCCGACCAGGAGCGCAGCACCACGGCGCTTTGCTCCTGCCCGGTGCGGTTGGTCAGCGTCATCTCCTGGGTGAAGGCAAGCGTGCGGCCCCCGGGGTCGAGCACGGCGGAAATGGCGACGTCATCCAGCCCCTGTGCAGCGGCGGACAGATCGGCGCCTGCCTCCAGCAGGGGAGCCGCCTTTTCCGCCGGACGGGTCAGCAGGAGGAACGCGCTCACGCCCAACAGCAGCATCATCAGTACGATCAGCGCGGCACAGAGCCACGCCTTCCGGTTCATTTCCGGTGAGAGCTTCTGCTTCATGGGGCTCCTTTCGATGCGGAGGGCACAGGCGGAATAACGCTTGCGCCTTCCCATACGATACCAAGCTATATTATACAACAAAACGCCGCGATAAA
>JBGVOA010000153.1:0-2012 GCA_045126095.1 Christensenellales bacterium
ACAACCGCCGCCGCGACGGCAGCTATGAGTACTACATTTCCGAGCCCATCGTCGAGAACGACGCCAAGGGCCTGGCCCCCTTCCTGATGTGCTACACCGAGCTGCTGCTGGGCGGCATGCAGCTGGATATCTGAATCGCATAAGAAAGCGGCTCTCCCGGTTGAACGGGGGAGCCGCGCTGTCCGTTATGACAGGAATGGCCATTTGTCATCGCCAGACAATCGGATGCTGGATGAAACGGAATCTGTTGATGAGGCTGCGCAGGCAGCGAACAGGCAAATGGGGCTTTGTCCGGCAGTTGCATATGCGGGTTGCCACCTCATCCGACTTCGCTGCGCTCAGCCACCTTCCCCTCAAGGGGAAGGCTTTGTTGCGGCCAGCCTTGGCTTCCCCTTGAGGGGAAGCTGTCGCCGCAGCGACTGATGAGGTGGAAAGCTGCACCCTTGGCATATGAACTAACTCCGATCTGTCGCGTTCGATCTGCCATGGCGGTGCAGGAGGCCGAAAAGCCTGACTGGCTTGCTGGCGTTCAGTATTCGGTTTCCTCCAGGAAGCTGTGCCAGATGTAGCCGGTGAAGCTGCCGCAGTCCTCGTTGTTCACGCGGACGGGAACCCAACCGTCCACTTCCTCGCCGCAGGGCCAGACCAGCGTGCCCTCGTCCAGCTCCGTGATGGCGGAGGACTGCTTGTCCGGGGCCTCGCGGATGTAAACCCAGTCCACACCGGCGACCCGCAGCGGCCATACGCCCAGGAAACTGTGCCACACATAGCCGACCTGGCCGAGGGCTTCGCCGCCGTATGCGGTTGGAGCCCAGACCATCACCCAGCCGCCGTCCGGGCCGACGCCCGTCAGCAGGACGTACACCGTCTCGCCATGGGGTATTTGCGCCAGGGGTGTGGAATGGATGCTGTCCAGGCTGCGCAGGTAGACGAAATCCTCGTGGGTGACCTGAACGGCGAAGGGGGAGCGGCCCTCGTGGGTGAACATGGCCAGGGCGGAATCCCGGTGCTCATCAGCGCCCTCGCCCAGGCCGAAGTACCAGTCCTCGGTGTACTGCTGATCCCACAGGATGTGGCGCTTGTCGCCGTCGACAATGGTGAGGCGCTCGCCGATCAGGCCGTTCACGCCGGGATCGTACACCTCGGCAACGACGCGCTCGGTGATGGTGCGATCATCCCGCCACCACAGCAGCGTATCCGTGCGGTACCGCCAGCCGTCATGCACGACGGAGCGGATCTCCCGGCGTTCCGGGATGAAGAAGGGGTTGTCCACCAGCAGCGGCTCGCCGTGCAGGGTCATCACGTCGTCAAAGCGGCCCGCTTCCGGGTTCCACAGGGCGAAGCAGTAGAAGACCTCGCTGGCCCCCTGCGCTGTGAGCAGCTGCAGATCGGCGTATCCGTCGAAATTGTAGTCGACGAAGCGCACCAGTGCCGCCGCCCGCTCCAGGTGGGGCGTTTCGTTGGACTGCCAGGTGATCTCCTGCGCGAGCGTGCCGTCCGCCGATGTGATGTGCGCCAGCAGCGTGTACGGATGGCGGGCGTTGTGGTCAAATTCGCCTTCCTGCGTGACTGCGACGGCGAGATGGGACATGTCCTCCCGGACGCGCCCGGTGTAATTCGTCGTTTCCGCATGGGCGGGGAGGGACAGCATCAGCAATATCAGGCAAAGCAAAAGCCGCTTCATCATATCAGCTCCTTTGTTGATAGAACGAAGCGGCCTGGTAGATTATTCCCGTCCGGTCAGATCAATCGTGAGAATTTCCCGCGTGGGCCAGAAGGCGCACAGGTGCAGCCGGTCGATCTTCGCCATCAGCGGCGTGAAGTGCCGCATCAGCACGGGCAGGGCGCGGCCGATGACCTCCGGCTCGTCCATGAGCATGGTGGTGTGGGGCGTCCAGGCATAGCCGTTCAGCGGACGGCCGTCGGCGCAGGCGGATTGCAGGGCAACCAGCTCCGGCGACATATCCGGCGCGGCGAAGAGCACCTTGCCGCCGGGGAACACGCCCACATGG
>JBGVOA010000154.1:0-2217 GCA_045126095.1 Christensenellales bacterium
CTCTCGTGGAACTTATCCAGCTTGTGCATATTGGGGCGTGCCACGTCCATGTCGAACCAGGTGATCCACTCGTCGTAGGTGGGGTACTCGTCAAACTGCCAGGTGCCGCAGACGCGCTCGTGCTCGTTGGGTTCGCCGCGCTTGATGGGTGCGGCGGGGTCAAAGCCCTGGATGAAGATGTTGTTGTAGAAGCGGTCGTCGCCGTGGAGGAAGTGCATGAAGCCGGCGACCTCCGTGCGGTGACGGATGTGGTAGGGGGTGTAGCGGGTGCCGGTGCCGCCGCCCACGAAGGTGAAGGTGCCCGCGCACAGGTTGTGCACCATGGCCACGCCCTGGGTGGCGATGCGAAGGCTCACCTGGGACAGCAGGATGTTGTTGTCGATCAGCGTCGGGCCGTGGGAGACCTCGACGAAGATGTCCTGGCTCTCCATGCCGCCCTCGGCCCAGGCGCAGAAGTCCGGGCGCTGGTTGTGGTGCAGCAGGTTCTGGCTGATGCGGGTGCCCTGGGCCTGCCAGTCGCACCAGATGCCCATGGTGCAGTGGTGAATGTGGTTGCGGCGCATGGTGACGTCGATGGCCGCGTGCAGCTTGATGCCGCTGATCTCCGCGCCGCCCAGCTCCTGCATGTTGTTGATGTGGTGGATGTGGTTGTCCTCAATCACGGAGAACACCGCGCCCATGCGGCCGACGATGCCGGTCTGCTCGCAGTGGTGGATGTGGCAGCGGCGGACGATATGGCTGCCCACCTTTTCCTTGAGCCACCCGTGGTACTGGCCGCGGCACAGGGCGTCGCGCTCCATCTGCGTGGCGGATTTGACGTGCTTGACGGTGAAGTAGTGGTCGTTCTCCGGGTCAAGGTACTTACCGAGGCTGATGCCGCAGCATTTGCTGTTGGAGATCTCGCAGTCCTCGATGATCCAGCCCTTCGACCAGTGGGGGCCGACCATGCCATCCTGGAAGGCCGCCGGGGGCGCCCAGGTGGTAGCGGCCTTCTCCACCTTGAAGCCGGAGAAGGTGATGTACCCGCGGCCCGTTTCATCCGGGAAGAAGCAACGGCGGCGGACGTTGATTTCGATCTTGTGCTCGTTGGGGTTGACGTTCTGGAAGTTGCAGTACAGAACGGTCTCATTGCCCTCCTGCATGCTGATCCACTTGTAGACGGAATATTCCGGCTCCCAGGAGGGGGCGTAGACCTCGCCTGCGATGCACTCCTCCATCGTCAGGGCCTCGTACATGGCGCGGTCGTTGAGGTATACGCAGCCGGTGTGGCGCACCGTGGGCGCGAAGTACCAGTCGCCGAAGGCCTCGACCACATAGGGGTTGTAGCTGCCGAAGACGCTGCTGTCGATGCGCACGGTCCACAGGCCGTTGTCCAGCTTCGTCCAGCCGGTGATCTCCTCAGCGCCGGTGATGACCGCGCCCAGGGGCTCCACGGAGCGGTAGGTGATGCGCTGCTCCTCGGTGCCGCCGTGGCGGGGGCTGACCTGCTCGCGGTATACGCCGGGATACACCAGCACCTCGTCGCCGGGCTGGGCGAGATATGCCGCGTCGCTGATGTGGCGGAAGGGGCGTTCCTTGCTGCCGTTGCCCTCACGGGGAGCGGCCTGGTTGACGTAATAGATCATGGGGGAGTCCTCCTTGATATTCGGTTGCAAACGGGCGGAATTGCTGCTTCCATTATACCTGTCCCGGCCTGATTTGTCCATAGGAAAAGCGCCCGCCGGCAATGAACCGACGGGCGCAGCGGGCTATCACTTTTCCGCCTGTGAGTAGTCAAAGCCGCGCAGATCCAGCTGTTCGGCGATGTGGCAGGCGACCATGCGACCGTCCACCTCGCGCAGGGCGGGGGCCTCCTCCCGGCAGCGCTGGGTGCAGTACTTGCAGCGCGTGTGGAAGTAGCAGCCGCTGGGCGGGTTGGCGGGGTTGGGGATCTCGCCCGTGAGCGGGATGCGGTCCATCTGCACATCCGGGTCGGCCACGGGCACGGCGGAGAGCAGCGCCTCGGTGTAGGGGTGCTTCGGATTGGCGAAGAGCTTCTCCGTTTCGCCGAATTCCACCATGCGGCCCAGGTACATCACGCCCACCTTGGTGGAAATATGCTCCACCACGGAGAGGTCGTGGCTGATGAAGATGTAGGTCAGATTCATTTCCCTCTGCAGGTCGCGCAGGAGGTTGATGATCTGCGCCTGGATGGACACGTCCAGGGCAGAGACGGCC
>JBGVOA010000155.1:0-3139 GCA_045126095.1 Christensenellales bacterium
CGAAATCGGACGGCTGACGAGGCTTGCTATGGGCTACGAAAGTGAAAGCAATTCGCGGCCGATTGAGATATGCGTGGCGGACTGGCTGGCAGACTGGCCGGGCGCGACGATTGGGTTACTGTTGATGCGACCCGGTGAGGATACCTACTACCCTGCAGCCAGCAAGGTAGTGGATGGTGTGCTGCACTTCACGCCGTCAAGGGCAGACATGGCAATCCCCGGAGACGGACTGGCGCAAATCGTGATGACGGACGAAAACGACGTGGAGCTGCGCAGCAGAGTGGTGCGGACAATGATCGAGTGCTCACTGCCTGGATCCGAAGCGGAAGCACCGGAGGAGCCGATGCGGCCATTTGTGGATCAGGTTTTGGAAGCCGCAGCGAGCGCTGTGGAGTCCGCAGATTTAGCTGGAAAAGCTGCCGGAAACGCTGCAGCTGACGCCGGACGAGCAGAAGCCGCTGCTGATAACGCAGAGGCGGCTGCCAAGCGCGCAGAGGAAGCTGCCAGCATGATCGGCCCGGGCGGTGGAGGAACCGGCACAGTGACCAGCGTCAACGGCGTGCAGCCGGATGAGGCGGGCAATGTGGAGATGGAGATCCCGCAGGCTGCTGAGGATGTGGGTGCCGACCCTGCCGGCACGGCGGCGTCGAAGGTGAGCACCCACAACGCCGACGAAGACGCCCACCCGCACATCCAGCAGCTGATCAGCGACCTGGCGGGGCGGCTGAATGCTTTGGCGGACAGCGACGACACGACGCTTGATCAGCTGAGCGAGATTGTTGCGTACATCAAGAGCAACAAGGCCCTCATTGACAGCATCACCACGGGCAAGGTGAGCACGGCGGATATCGTGAACAACCTGACCAGCACGGCGACCAACAAGCCCCTGAGCGCGGCCCAGGGCAAGGCGCTGAAGGCGCTGATTGATGCGATCGTGGTGCCGACCAAGCTCAGCGAGCTGGCGCAGGACACGACCCACAGGGTGGTGACCGACGAGGAAAAGACCACGTGGAATGCGAAGAGCACCTTTTCAGGAGCGTATGCGGATCTTACGGGGAAGCCGACGATTCCGACCACGCCGGAAGAGGTCGGTGCGTTCCCGGCGAATGCGGAAATCGTGGATACTACTGCACGGGCAAAGGTTGAAAAGCTGTCGAACTACGTGACCCCGCAGATGTTCGGTGCAGTCGGCGACGGTACCACGGATGATACTGCTGCCATGCAGGCCGCATTTGACGATGTGGCTATCAACGGCAAGTACCTGTTCATTCCCAAGGGCCGGTACAAGGTGACAAGCCCGATCACGGTTGACTGGAGCAGCACGTCTGACACCAAGCGAAATTTCCTGCAGAAGATCGTCGGCGCTGGTTCGCAGGCCTTTGAAAAATACTACGACAACAGCGTCATTGTGGGCTATAACATCCCAGCGTATCGCGGTGTCATTGAGCTCATCGGCAACGGCAACACCTGGGGCGCGGTAACCCGCATCGAGGATTTGGGCATTGAATGCGACGAAGCAAGCTGCGATTCCATGAGCTTTGCGCTGAGGTATGGCGACGCACGAAACTTCAAGTTGTCCAGGGTGAAGCTGCGCGGTCATAACGCCATTTATGCCCGCTGTGGCAGCATTGTCGATGACAGCGGGAATTCTATCACCAAGGGCTATGAGCAGATCAACGTAAAGTTTGAGCAGTGCGACTTCTACACCTTCAACAGCAACACAAAGGGCTTTGCTTTCCTGCCGGAGGGCGTTGTCACCGAACAGCATGCGACGATGGACAATATCGTGGTGGATAGCTGCTGCATCAGCGGCATGTGGGTGGTGACGTCAGTCAACATCCTGTTTCAGAGCTGCCAGGTTTACATTCCCAACGTAGCAAACAAGGCCATCACGACGGACAACGTCGGCAAGCTGAACGGCTACGAAGTTGACTATGCGACGGGCTTCTATGTTGGACAGGCCATGAGCGCCGTGTTCCAGAACTGCTACTTTGAGGATCATCGGCGCAGCTTCCATATCACGCCCACGCTTGGCAGCATTCGCAACGTCAGCATCATGAACTGCTACATGAATCCGGGAAGCAATCAGTTTAATGATGACGGCAGCAGGCTCTGCGCGGACTATGGCATTCTGATCACCCCCGGAACGGCTTCCGGCGTTGTGCGCAATGTGCTTGTGCAGAACAACGTTTTCCGCCTGGTCGAGGGCGATACGGAATTTGCCATTGCGAATGTGCGAAATGAGTGCGCGGAGCACTTTGTATTCCGCGACAACTGCACCACGTCCACGCTGGCTGTGCCGAAGGTGGAAAACACCACAACGAGCGGATACGACATCCAGAACGGCAAGGATAGCGGCGCAAGCGTCAAGAGCATGACCACATCCGCAGACGGAAAGACGCTGACCATTGCGTTGACGAATGGCAAGTCAACCACCTTCAACACGGGGGCTTCCGCTCCTGTGAAGGGCGTGGATTACTTCACGGCGGCAGAGGTCGAAGAGATCAAAGAGAGCGCTGCTGCGCTGGCAAAGGCCGAATTGCAGCAGATTCCGCCTCCTACCTGGGTAACGTCCGTTGATGATATGACCGATACCAGCAAGCACTATGTATTGCAGAGCAGCGGCAACATTTGGGCGTACATGACAACGCGAAAGTCTACCGAAGACGTAATCGTTCCCGCATTTACGAATCTGATGGATGATCCGAATGCGTATATCAAAAACGGGTATCGTTACTCGCTGAGTGGTGGTGCTTTCAAGACACAAGCATCGGACTGCGCCATTGTAATCCCCTTTAGCTTTATTGGTGATTGTACTTTAAGGGTCAGAGGGGCAAATG
The DNA here is from genome assembly GCA_045126095.1 of Christensenellales bacterium. Classification (GTDB taxonomy): domain Bacteria; phylum Bacillota; class Clostridia; order Christensenellales; family Aristaeellaceae; genus UBA11524. Next base: position 2,841 of record JBGVOA010000155.1, read on the forward strand.
TTACTGGATGCGCGTATCCGAATAACATCTATTTCGGAACGACAAACAGCGCGTTTACCACGGAACCGCAGAATAGCCGCTCCAATAGTACAGACGCGAACGGCGATTTGGTCATCAAATTCTCAACGTCCACAGCGCTGACTGGTAGCCCAAAATATGCAGTATTTGGCGTTGCGGCTGGTGTTGATGCAAACAGTTTGATTGTCACGCTGAATGAGGAAATCAAGTACACGACACAGCCTGGCGGCACTGAAACTGTAACAGGATGGACGGATACAGGGCACAACATTGTACAGGGA
>JBGVOA010000156.1:0-3546 GCA_045126095.1 Christensenellales bacterium
TGGCCGTGCTGGGCGTGGAGAAAAGGAGCGAAGAAAATTCGCAGGAGTCTTTGGTTCCGGACGTGCGGGGCTTGACGATTGCCGAAGCAAGGCGTAAACTGACAGAAGCGGGATTCGGTATGCTGGAGGACGGCATATCCACCGTGGTGCTGGATCAGCTGCCGCCCCCGGAGGCAACGCTGGTCACGGGCGGCCATGTGATGGTCTACACGGCGGCCACGGAGCAGCTGATCCCCGAGGAGCTTGTGTGTGTGCCCGATCTGCAGGGCATGAGTGATGTGGAATGCGCCCGGCTGCTGAGGCGGCGGGGTTTGCTGATCTCCATGGCGGGAACGGGCCTGTGCAAGACCCAGAGCCCCGCTGCGGGAGAATATGTACAGCCGGGGGACACCGTGCATGTGGTGCTTTCCGGCGAAGATTAGAAAGCGGCGGGTCGGTTGACCGGCGACGCAATGAAAGGGAGAAACGATGATGCTGCTGCGCAAGCTGACGGAAAATATGCCCTACCTGGTGGATACGAAGGGCGATATGGAGACGGAGATCCTCTCTGTGTGCTCCAACAGCCGGGAGAAGGTCGAGAAGGGCCTTTTCTTCTGCATCCCCGGCGCGCGCTTTGACGCGCATGATTTCGCGCCCCAGGCCATCGCCAACGGCAATGTGGCCCTGGTGGTGGATCACTTTGTGGACGCGGACGTCCCTCAGGTGAAGGTGACCAACGTCCGCGCGGCGATGTCCCGCATGGCCGCGGCCTTCTACGGCAACCCCGCGCAGGAGATGCGCTTTGTGGGCGTGACCGGCACCAAGGGCAAGACCACCACGACCTACATGATCAAGTCCATCGTGGAGACGGCGGGCCTGAAGTGCGGCCTGGTGGGCACCACTGGCAACATGATCGGCGAAAAGCGCATTGCTTCCAACTACACCACCCCCGATCCCATCGACCTGCAGCGCGACCTGCGCCAGATGGCCGACGAGGGCGTGCAGGTGGTCATCATGGAGGTGTCCGCCCATGCCATCGACATGTTCCGCCTGGACGGCATGGTCTTTGAGGTCGGCGCGTATACCAACCTTTCCCAGGATCACCTGGACTACTTCGGCACGATGCAGAAGTACTTCGAGTGCAAGAAGGAGTTCTTCACCCGCGGCATGGTAAAAAACGCCGTGCTCAACGTGGACGAGGAAACCAGCGCGGACATCCTGCGCGACCTGACCATCCCGCACCTGACCTTCGGCATCGCGGCGGCGGCGGATCTTTTCGCCCGGGACATCGAGATCACCGAGGATGGCGTGTCCTTTGACGTGAAGCTCCAGGGCATGCACGCCCTGCCCATCAACCTGCGCATGACCGGCATGTTCAACGTGTACAACGCCATTGCTGCGGCCAGCTGCGCGATGGTGCTCGGCATCAGCCACGAGGCCATCCGCGCCGGACTGGAGAAGATCGAGAACGTGCCCGGCCGCATCGAAATGCTGCCCACCGGCACGCCCTACCGCGTCATCCTGGACTACGCCCATGCCCCCGATGCGCTGGACAACATCCTCAAAACCTGCCGTACCTTCACCAAGGGCCGTCTCATCGCGCTCTTTGGCTGCGGCGGCGACCGCGATAAGGGCAAGCGCCCCATCATGGGCCGCATCGGCGGCGATCTGGCCGACCTGTGCATCCTGACCAGCGATAACCCCCGCACGGAGGATCCGATGAAGATCCTGGCCTCCATTGAGGAGGGCATCCAGGAGACAGCCTGCCCCTATGTGGTGATCGAGAACCGCCGCGAGGCCATCCGCCACGCGCTGGAGGTCGGCAAGGCGGGCGACGTGATCGCCCTGTGCGGCAAGGGCCACGAGACCTATCAGGAAATCAACGGCGTGAAGCACCCCTTCGACGAAAAGGTCGTCGTGGCGGAGCTGCTGGAGGAGCTGCGCGGCGAGTGATGCGCGGCGTTCTCCTGAATTACTGTGAACAGGGAAGGAAATGACATATGCTAAGGATGCTTCTTGCATTGATCCTTGCGGCGGCCATCGTGCTGCTGACTGGCCCCCATTTTATCGCCTGGCTGCGCAAGCTGAAGCTGGGCCAGACCATTTACGAGCTGGGCCCGGAGTCACACCGGAAAAAGCAGGGTACCCCCATCATGGGCGGCCTGTTCATCGCGCTGGGCTGCGTGGTGTCGTTCCTGGTGTTCGGCCTGGGCTTCGGCTTTGCTGATGCAGCGAAGGAAGGTGTGCGCTTCCCCTGGGAGCATGTGGCGGCGCTGCTGTTTGTATCCCTGGGCTCCATGGCGGTGGGCTTTGGCGACGACTGGATCAAGATGGTCAAGAAGCGTCATGAGGGCCTGACCCCCTGGCAGAAGATCATCGGCCAGGCCATTGTGTGCATCGGCTTTGCCTGCTACTGCTACTTCCACCCGGAGATCGGCAGCAAGGTGCACATCCCCTTTACCGGCATCATGTGGGATCTGGGTATCTTCTATATCCCGTTGCTGGCGCTGACGGTGCTGTTCATGGTTAACTCCGCCAACCTGCAGGACGGCCTGGACGGCATCCTGTCCACAGTGACGGCGGTGGGCTCCGTCGGCTGGGCGGCCATCGCGATGATCGCCGCCTCCACGCTGCTGAATGTGACAAGCTCCTACGGCGTGGGTATGGTGGATTACCCCGCTGACATGGCGGCCCGCGAGGCGCTGGCGGCCAACTATCAGACCATTGCGGTGTATGCGGCGGCCCTGTGCGGCGCGTGCATCGCCTTCCTGCGCTTCAACCACTATCCGGCGACGATCTTCATGGGCGATACCGGCTCCATGTTCATCGGCGGCGCGGTGGTCGGCATGGCGATGCTGCTGCGCGAGCCCTTCCTGCTGCTGCTCATCGGCTTCACGATGGTCATGTCCAGCGTGAGCGTCATCCTGCAGCGCTACTACTACAAGCTGACCCGCAAGATCTTCGGCGAGCCCCGCAGGCTCTTCAAGATGTCGCCCATTCACCACCACTTTGAGAAGTGCGGCATGAAGGAGACCTCCATCGTGCTGATGTACGGCATTGTCACGGCGGTGCTGACGGCCATTGCGGTCTTCGCGATCAATGTGATCTTCTGAGGAGCTGCTTATGCGTAATATGGAACGTTACTCCGGCAAGCGCGTCCTCGTCGTGGGCATGGCCCGCAGCGGCGTGGCAGCGGCGAAGCTGCTGCACAAGGCCGGCGCGAAGGTCATCATCAACGACAGCAAGACCGCCGAGACCCTGGGCGACGCCCTGGCGCCCCTGGCTGGCCTGGACATCGAATACAAGCTGGGCTGTCCGGCAGGGGAGTGCCTCGACGGCATCGACTGCATGGTCATCAGCCCCGGCATTCCGGATACGGCCCCCTTTGTCGTGAAGGCGAAGGAGATGGGCATTTACGTCACCGGCGAGCTGGAGATGGCGCATCAGCTGTCCTCCGGCGAAATGGTGGCCATTACCGGCACCAACGGCAAGACCACGACCGTGACCCTGCTGGGCGAGATCTTCCGCAACGCCGGGCGCACCACCCATGTGGTGGGCAACATCGGC
>JBGVOA010000157.1:0-10874 GCA_045126095.1 Christensenellales bacterium
TGCATCGACGAGGTGAAGCAGCTGGAGCAGGTGGAGAAGCTCATTGGCAAGCGCCTGCCCGTGAAGGAAAGCGAGTGGCCGATGGAGGTCACCACCCCCACCGACCCCAAGGAGAAGGAAGCCGCCCGCCAGCTGGCCAAGGCTGCGCGCCTGGCCAAGCTCGGCCGCACCGCCGCGCTGCCCAAGAAGCTGACCGCCTCGGGCGAAGCCGCCCCGGAGCGCAAGAACCGCAAGGCTCCCGCGCCCCAGCCCAAGGCGGAGAAGCCCGCCAAGGCTGCCCCGGCGCCTCAGGCCAAGTCCGCCGCTCCGGCCCGTAAACCCGCAGCCCCGGCCAAGTCCGCGCCCGTCATGAAGCCCCGCTTCGGCCCCGGCGCGGAAAACCGTGCGCCCGTCGCCCCGGTGCGCCCCGCCCCCAAGGGCGGACAGGCCATCGTCATCGGTAAGGGCGGAAAGCTGCAGACCGCAGCGCCCAAGTCCGCCCCCGCGCAGTCCGCCCCCAATGCTTCCAAGCCCGGCATCGCCAAGCCCGTCAAGCGCGTCAACCGCGCACGTGGGAGGAATGGGGAGCGGTGAGCACATTCCCCGGCCCATGTCCCCTGTCCGGAATACGTTCACCGGAGGTCATCTGCATGAAAAGGTTCCTTGCCTCCCTGCTGGCGCTGCTGCTCCTGCTGCCCATTCTGGCCTGCCCGGCCACGGCGGAAACCATCACCATCGACACGGAAACCGCCACTTATGAAGAGATCGTTGCGGCATACGAGCTGCTAAAAGCGGCACGCATCGCCCATTTGAAGGCGGCCTTTGCCGAAAACCATGAGGTGCAGCCTCTGGAGGGCATCACCTTCCGCAGCGTCCCGTGGGGCAGCACCAGGGCAGAAGCAGAAGCGATCCTCGGCCCTGCTTCCGGGTCCCGCGCTTTTGTGTACTCTGGCTTCGTCACCATCTACACTGACGGACGCGGTCTGTCCACATACTACAACGACGGGTCGGTGGCCGGTTACGCAGTCCCGCAAATAACCCTCGACTATGTTTATCCTGTTCTTGATGGCAAGATACTGCGCGATGACAGCCTGGCCGTTATATGCTCAGGTAGGTATGTGATCAAGGACGTCGGCGACATTCATGCCGTCATGGACGACCTGACTGCCAAGCTGAGCACCCTGTATGGTTCCTGTACACAAAGCATCCACGGCAGACTCTGGACAGACATAAAGGGCAACACCATCACCCTTCAAGGCGGGGACACCTCGGTCTACCTGCTCTATTACCCCTCATACCGCGATGCTCTCCTCGAAGCTGCCGCACAGGCCATCGCCGCCGAACGCGCCGAGCAGGAGGAGCTCCTGCGCATCCAGAACCAGAACAACACCGACGGCCTTTGAGCCATCCATCCTCCCTGCCACCCGGCGGGGAGGTTTTTCGTGCCACGCAGAAATATTCCGCTGCAAAACATTGCATCCCCCTTGACGAACGTGCTATAATGAAATTTGGCGGGTGATTTGCTCCGCCAACCTTCCGACATACCGAAATGGAGATATGAACATGGTCAAGATCAACATTATTTCCGGCTTCCTCGGCGCCGGTAAGACCACCCTGATCAAGAAGCTGCTGGGCAGCGAGGCGATGAAGGGCGAGAAGATCATCCTGCTGGAGAACGAGTACGGCGACGTGGGTGTGGACGGCTCCTTCCTCAAGGACAGCGGCGTCATCGTGGACGAGCTGAACTCCGGCTGCATCTGCTGCACCCTGGTGGGCGACTTCCAGAAGGCCGTGGACGAGCTGATCGAGAAGTACAACCCCGACCGTCTGATCATCGAGCCCAGCGGTGTGGGCAAGCTGAGCGAGATCGTGAACGCGGTGGAGAAGTGCAAGGCCGCGCACCCCGAAATGGAAATCTCCGGCTGCGCCACCATCGTGGACGCAGGCAAGTGCCGCATGCACATGAAGAATTTCGGCGAGTTCTTCCTGGACCAGGTCAAGACCGCCGACACCGTCATCTTCTCCCGCACCCAGAACCTCACCGCTGACCGCGTGGAGAAGAGCCGCGTGCTGATCGCCGAGGCCCACGAGGGCGTGCGCGTCATCACCACCCCCTGGGACGATCTGTCCGCCGACGTGATGCTGGAGGTGGTCGAGTCCGGCCGCCCGATCGTGATGCACGTGGAGCACGAACACCATCACCACGACCATGACGAGCACTGCACCTGCGGCTGCCATGAACACGAGCATCATCACGACCATGAGCACCACCATGAGCATGGCGAGGAGTGCCATTGCCACGATCACGAGCATGAGCACCACCACCACGAGCATGGCGAGGAGTGCCACTGCCACGATCACGAGCACGAGCACGAGCACCACCACCACGAGCATAGCGAGGAGTGCCACTGCCACGATCACGAGCATGAGCATCATCATGAGCATGAGCACGAGCATCACCACGATCATGACCACCATCATGAGCATGGCGAGGGCTGCACCTGCGGCTGCCACGACCATGATCACGAGGGCCACCACCATCACCACCACGCCGACGAGGTGTTCATCTCCATCGGCTGGGAAACCGCCAAGCGCTACGAGCAGGCGGACGTGGAGAAGATGCTGAACGCGCTGTCCGACGAGGAGAGTTACGGCCACATCCTGCGCGCCAAGGGCATCCTGCAGAACGCCGCGGGCGAGTGGTTCCAGTTTGACTACGTTCCCGGCGAGAGCGAGTTCCGTGCGGGCAGCCCGGATTACACCGGCCGCATCTGCATCATCGGCGCACACATCGACGAGCATGAGCTGAAGGAGCTGTGGCAGGCATGAGCAAGGAGCAGCAGCAATTCGTCGCCGTCTACCTGATCACCGGCTTCCTGGAGAGCGGTAAGACGACGCTGATCAACTCCATGCTGCAGGACGAGGATTTCTCCCGCGGCCAGAAGACGCTGATCATCTGCTGCGAGGAGGGCATGGAGGAGTACGACGAGTACGTCGTGGCCCACACGGACACCTCCATCGTCACCTTTGATTCTGCAGAGGAGATCACCACCGAGCGCTTCCGCGAACTGGACAAACAGTACAAGCCCCAGCGGGTCATCATCGAGTACAACAGCGTGTGGACCATCGAGCGCCTGGGCGCCTGCATGATGCCCCGCCGCTGGGAGATGGTGCAGATCATGACCACCGTGGACGCCACCACCTACGACAACTACATGACCAACATGCGGCAGATCATGACCGACCCGATGAAGGTAGCGGATCTGGTCATCTTCAACCGGTGCGAGCCCAAGGCCGAGAAGGCTCCGTGGCGTCGCCAGGTCAAGGCCATCGCGCCCCGCGTCAACGTCATGTTTGAAAACACCGACGGCACCAGCGAGGATGGCGTGGCGGATGAGGATCTTCCCTACGACATGAAGGCCTCCGTCATCGACATCGACGACGAGTGCCTGCCCATCTTCTACCTGGACTCGATGGATCACCCGGAGCGCTACGACCGCAAGACCGTCCGCTTCGTGGGCCAGTGCTTCCAGGATAAGCAGCTGCCCAAGGGCTTCTGCATGTTCGGCCGCCTGGCCATGACCTGCTGTGCGGACGACATCGCCCCCATCGGCTGGATCACCCAGGGCACCATGAAGCCCGGCAGCAAGGGCTACATCAAACTGACCGCCAGCTGCAAGCGCGTCACCCAGGGCGGCGAAAGCATGCTGATGCTCACCGAGGTGCGCACCGAGCCCGCCCCCACCCCGAAGGAGAAGTACCTCACCTTCGGCTGATCCCCATACACACAAAGGCGCCGACTGACATTCACTGTCAGCCGACGCCTTTTTTCCGTTCACTCATCCTCCCGCAGGGGATCGAAGCAGCAGGCCGCCACGCACCTCAGCGGTTATCCTTCACGTCGCTCCAGTCACGAGCCTTCATGCGGTCGAACTCCTCCTCGGTGATGGTGAGGAGGGTGCCGTGCTTGAAGCCATAGGGGAAGGAGAAGGCTGCGTCGCTGCGGACGAATTCACCGCTCTTCATGCTCGGCGCAACAAAGGGCACATAGCCCTGGCCCGCGCCCTTCACGCCGTAGTAGTCGATGAACAGGCACCAGCGGCCATCATCCAGGCGGACAGCCGTGGGGGCCTCGTAGAGACCGGCTGCCACCTGCTCCATGGACTTGTCGAAGGCCTCCACCCGCGTCCAGGGGCCGGTCACATGGTCGGAAACCAGCTCGATCATCCGGTGCGGGTTGCCCTCGGACTTGACAAAGAGGTAGTACTTCCCGTCTTCCTCGTACATCGCCGAGTCGATGCAGCCGCTGTCCTCCTTGCGGTAGAGCAGCGCGGGCTTCGTCCAGTTGACGAAATCTTTCGTGCGGCTGTAATAGATCGCCATGGGGCCGTAGTTGTTGTCCGCATGGCAGTAGCTCCAGTGGAGGACGTAATCCTCGTTCTCCGGATCGAAGATGATGTCCGGCGCCCAGATGCAGCCGCAGCCCTCGTCGCCGAAGGTGATCATCTCCTGCTCCGACCAGTGCACCAGGTCATCCGACCACCAGTGCGCCAGATCCTTCGAGCCGTGGAGGTTGATGTTGCGCCAGGAGTGGTTGTACTTGCCGCGCATGCCATAGGAGAGGCTGAGGTCGGTGGCAAAGATGTGGAAACGGCCCGTCGCACGGTCGCGGCAGATGGTCATGTCACGCACGCCGTGGTCGCCGTAGTAGGCCCAGAGGATGGGCTGGCCGTCGTTGAGCGCCTCCCAGTGGAAGCCGTCGCGGCTGATGGCGAAATACACCTGCTCGCCATCGGGGCTGGTCTTCTCGCGGAAGTGGACAAAAAGGTAGTTCTGCATGGGGGATTCCTCCTTTGCAATGCGATTCATCAAAAGGGCCTGGGGAGGCGTCGCTCCGCAGGCCCGAACGTCGATTCCTCGACTATCCTGATTCTATATTGCTATTCGATTTTCCTGCCTTGCGGCTTATTTCAGCCCATTGGCTTTTCCTCCTGAATTTGCAGGACGTTTCGCACTCATGTGGACGGGTTTCTTCAGCCCTTCGGCTTTTGTCAGCCCATCGGCTTTTCCTCCTGAATTTGCAGGACGCATCATATTGGGTGTTCGTATTCAGTTTTCTGCCTTGCGGCCTGTGTCAGCCCATTGGCTTTTCCTCCTGCGCTTCTGAGACGTTCGTGTCATGTGGTCAAGCAGTCAGACTGCGATATGAGCCGTGTGTCGGGGGCCATAAGCGGCCCTCTGGATCATGCCTCCGGCTCCAGCAGACCCAGTCCGCCGTCCTTGCGCTGGTAGAGAATATTGATGGCATCGGTATCTGCGTTGACGAATGCGAAGAAGCTGTGACCCAGCATTTCCATCTGGATCGCTGCGTCCTCAACAGACATGGGACGCATGGGGAATGTCTTGCGGCGGACGATCTGGGGCGCGCCCTCCTCCGGGGCCGCCTCGTCCTCGATGTACTCCGGCTCGATCTGGGCGAAGGCGTCCTCACGGATGCGCTTGCCCAGCTTGGTACGGTGACGGTGGATCTGCCGCTCAATCTTTGCCAGCGCCTGATCAATGGCCAGGAACAGGTTCTCCGACTCCGTGGCCTCGGCGCGCAGGATCACGTTATTGCCCATCGGTACGGTGATTTCAACGACCCGGCGGCCGCGCTTGTCCTCCTTGCTCAGGCGGATCTGCATTTCCGTCTCCGGCAGGAGGTAGCGGCTCATGCGCTCGGTCTTCTTTTCGATGCGGCGCGTGATGTTGGGGGTAACCGTCATATTCTTCGCATAAATCGTCAACTTCATAGGGTGTGCTCCTTTCGCAGCTATCATTTTTCTGCGGAGGCGAGCAGCCGTAGGGTCAGTCCCTCCGCTCCTCCATATGCGCCACTGGCATCACGCCCTTCCCTGTTATTTCAGCTTATCTCTTGCGCAGCCGGGTCAAATGCTGGGGATGTTTCTTTCCTTTCTCTTTCCTTCTCTCTTCCCTCTCCGGCTGTCTGTGATTATACATTTCGCCATTCACGTTCGGATTCCTGCTGCAAAATAAGAAAAAAGGCAAGAAAATTGCCGTTTTGGACAAATCCGAACATTTCCGCTGCGAAAACACTTTCATTTCCCGAAAACAGGAAAAGGGCAGGTCTCCGCCGTTCCGCCGCTGCGGAACGTTCGGATTCCCACCCTTTGAATAGGTTATCTTCCCTCAATCTCGTAGCCGAAGATGCGGTAGAAGCGCTTGCCGAAGCGCCCCATGAAGCGGAAGCGCCACCGGTCGACGCCCTTCAGGCGCTCGATGGCCTCCGGTATGATGATGTCCGCATCAAGGACAGCCGCTATCCCCTGCGTGCCGGTCAGCAGCTGCTGCGGATCGTCCATGGCAAAGTCGATCTTTGCCTTCACAGCGTTGACAGGGTTCTTGAGCGCAGAGAGCTTCGCAGCCGATTTGCTGTAGGCGTCGAAAATGAAGGTCGTATGCCGGAAATGCGCCTGAAGCGCCGCCATCAGCGCGCGCATGTCCGCCTCCGACAGGTACATGCTCAGCCCCTCGGCCAGCACCAGGGCATGCTCCGCCCGGGGCACGCCGGAAAGCCAGTCCGCCGGAAGCGCAGGCGCGGCGATCAGGCGATAACGCTCGTCCTCCGGGAAATAGGTGCGGCGCAGGTCGATCACGTCCGGGAAGTCCAGGTCGTACCAGGGATTACCGCAGGGCACGCGCTTCACGCGGCTGTCCAGCCCCACGCCCAGCTGCAACACCAGACCATCGGGGTGCTGCGCGGCAAAATCGCGGACGTATCCGTCGTAGAGCGCAGCCCGCATGGCCATATAGATCGCCAGCTTCCGGGACTGATCGACCTTCGAAAAGTCGAAGTCCACCGTGGACACGATCTCCTCCGCCGCCGGGTCGGGCAGGAAACCCTCGCGGGACATCAGGGCCTTGCCGTACAGCGGAATGAACAGCGTCAGGGATTCGTTGGTCATGGGGTTCGCCTCCTTTCTTCCATGTTACCATGCCAGCCGCCGTCCGTCAAGCAAAAGGGAGCCGCCGGCGGGCAGCCCCCTGCGATATGCGCTTACGCAGCCTTTTTCAGCTGCATGTAGGCCTTGTACTCGCTGCTCGCCTTCCACTTCCGGCGGCCGACGATCCACAGCCCCAGGCAGACCGCAAACAGCACTGCGGACACAACCGTCGCGATGCGCAGCGTCTTAAGGAGTGCCAGCTCATGCAGCCGGATGGTGGTTTCCGGGCCCACGCCGTTCATGCCGGAGGAGTTGGCCAGGGCGTAGAGGTTGCGGTGCATCGCCTGACGCATGGCGGAGACAATCACCGGGTCATCCCTGTACTCCGGAAGCTGGTTGACCACGTTGGGCAGCATCGCGTCGAAGGTGGAAACGCCCGCGAGGATGCCGTCCACGCCGTTGGTGTAGGTGGTGAGCACATTATCGGTGATGGACATGCGCTCGCTGCCCCACTCACCGCGCAGCAGGCCCGTCATCAGGGGCTTGTAGCCGCCGGACCACTGGGTGCCCCAGCGGGTGTAGGCCGTCATCACGCCATTGGCCTTGCCCTGCTCAAAGGGGCGCTGGAAGGCCTTCAGGTAGATTTCGCGCGCTGCCTGCTCGTTGATCCACGCTGCCTGACCGATGCGGTCCTGCTCGGAATCATTCAGCGCGAAATGCTTGATGACCACATCCACGCCCTTTTCCTGGATGCCGAGGATCTCCGCCGCGCCGATCATGCCGGCCAGGAAGCCGTCCTCGGCATAGTACTCAAAGTTGCGGCCGCCATAGGGCGTGCGGTGGGTGTTGGAGCCGGGGCCGTAGAGGCAGACCACATCCGCCATGAGGCAGTTGTTGCCGATCATGCTGCCAACCTCATACATCAGGTCAACATTGAAGGTGGCCGCCATCACATCCTCGGAGGTGAAGGCCGTGGCCTTGATCTCCGCTGCGCCTTCGCCGAAGAGGGAGGCCGTCAGGCCCTGGGGGCCGTTCTCGTCACGGGCGCCGGGGGCCTCGATGGATTTGACCGGCATGCGCCAGTGGAAGGAATCGCCGATGCCCGCCACCATCTCCTCGAAGGTCAGCTGATCCAGCAGCGCCTCCCACCGGGGATCGTCATAGTCCAGGCCGATCATGTCGTAGAGCTTCAGGCCGTTGTCCGCGCCCATGACCGGCATGGGGACGGTCTCATAGTCCGCCGGATCGTACTGCACATCCTGCAGGTCGGCGATCATCGTTTCCGTCAGCGTGAACTGCACGGGAGCGGTGGGCAGGGTGCCCAGCCAATCCTGACGGGTCAGCCAGGTGACGCTGTTGTCGCCCCGGCCCTCGTAGAGGTTGATGTTGGCGGAATCAAAGAGGTTGGTGATGGGCGTGCCGTTGCGGCTGACGGCGTAAGTCGTCTTGTCGAAGGCCTCCTGCGTCCAGGCGTAGACCATCGCCGCATCGCCCTGCGCGTCCATGCGGCCGGAGGTGTTCTCCGGCGTGTAGCCCTTCATCGCCAGCACGTTGTTGACCGCGTTGTGAGCGTCGGTAGCCACGGTCAGGTAGTACTGGCCGGGTTCGAGAATGTAGGTCTTTGCATTCATGTAGTCATAGGAGGCCAGCTCCCGCTTGTCCACATGCACGGTGACCGCTTCGCTCTCGCCGGGAGCGAGCACGCCCGTCTTGGCAAAGCCCACCAGCTGGACAGAGGCCTTCTCCACCGCGTTCTCACGGTCATACTGGGTGTAAGGGCTCTGGCTGTAGACCTGCACGGTCTCCTTGCCCGCCATATCGCCGGTGTTGGTGACCGTCACAGTGATCTCGAACTGGTCGGTCGCCTCGTTGTACGCGCCCTGCACATCGCTGTAGGCAAAGGTCGTGTAGCTCAGGCCGAAGCCGAAGGGGAAGGCCACGTCCGCCACATAGGCATACTGGCCCGCATTTCCCCGGCCCATGACAAAGTCCTCATAGCGGGTCTCGTAGTACTTGTAGCCGACGTAGATGCCCTCCTGATACACCATGTAGGTGCTGGCGTTGGCGGGGATGATCCCCTTTTCGTAGCCCGCGTAGGTGGTGGGGACGAAATTCTTCATCGCGGGGGCGGACAGGTTGTCCTTCAGATAGGTGTCCACCAGGGAGCCGGAGGGGTTCACGTCGCCCGCCAGGATCTCTGCCACGGCGTTCACGCCCGTGATGCCCACGCCGCCGATCCACAGGCACGCGTCGATGCCGTAGGCCGCCTCGGACAGGAAATCCACCTGCAGCGGGTTGGAGGAGTTGATCAGCACGATCACGCTGTCCACCTTCCCCTCGGCCTTCAGCTGTGCAAGGCCGGTGAGCAGGTCCCGCTCATCCTGGTTCAGCGCAAGGTAATTCGTCTCCTGGAACTCCATGTCCGAGCCCTCGCCGCCGATGCGGGAGAACACCACGATGGCCGCGTCGCCGTACTGCTGGACGGAATCCAGCACGTCCGCCGTGTAGACGCTCCAGGGGGCCTCGGAGATCTCCGCCGCCGGGGGCAGCACGCCGCTGCCGCCCTTGCGCAGGTAGGGCTGACCTGCGCCCTCCAGATAGAAGTCCCACAGCGCGGGGTTGACGGAGAAGCCTGCGCCCTCCAGCGCGCTGCGCAGGTTATCAGCGGTGGACGCATCGATGTTGCCCGAGCCCGTGCCGCCATAAACCAGGTTGACCGAGGAGGTCGAGAAGCAGCTGACACCGCTCCCCTTATCAAGCGGCAGCGCACCGTTGTTCATCAGCAGCACCGCGCCCTCGGCCTCCACCTGCTGACAGAGCGCCTCGCCGCGGGCAGTCATTTCCTCCGCCGTGGCGAAATCCGGGGTGAAGTACTGCGCAGAGGCGTCCTCGTTCTCCAGCTCCCAGAAGGTGCCGCCGACGAAGGCCGCCACCGTGTTGTCGAAGATGCCCAGAACCACGTTCAGCACGCCGGAGAGCACCATCACCACCGCCAGTACGATAGACAGGGTCTTCCACAGCGTCACATGCTTGCGCTTCACGCGCTGGCAGGCCTTCTTTGCCTGTATCAATACCGGTTTCCGTTCACTCATAGCGGTTTCCTCTTTCCTTGCATTCTCACGCGTGTATTATGCGCCCCATTCCTCCGCTGCATGCAGAACAAGTCCCTCTGACAGGAACTGAAACGCGCTCGCTGCCCATCATTGTAGACATTTCAGAAACAAAAGGCAATGGAAGAATCGGTATTTGCACAAAAGGCCGCTGCACGTTTCCATGCAGCGGCCTTTTCAGCAGCAATTTCCGCGTCGCGGTGCGCCCTCCGCGCACCGTGACCCCCTCAAGGGAGCCAGCGCCGCGCGGAAGCGCCAAAGTGGGACGAAGTCCCTCAGCCGAGAGTCACGACGACCTCATGGGCCGCGCCGTCGGCGAACACCGGCAGCACGTTGCCCTCGATGGCAGCGCCGTCCACCGTCACGGCCTTCACGCCGCGGCAGACCTTGTCGGGGTTCTGGATGGTGACGTTGTAGGTCGCGCCACGGAAGCGGCGGGAGACCTTGTACTCGTCCCAGTCATGGGGGATGCAGGGATCAATCTTGAGGCCGAACCAGTCAGGCTTGATGCCCAGGATGTAGTTGCTGATGACGTAGAAGTTCCACGCCGCGGTGCCGGTCAGCCAGCTGTTCTTGGCCTGGCCGAAGTTCTTCGCGTCCTTACCGGCGATCATCTGGCTGTAGACATAGGGCTCCATCTTGTGCTTGTCGGAGATCTCCTCGCGGTAGGCGGGGGCGATCTTCGAGTACAGCTGGAAGGCGCGGTCGCCGTGGCCCACGACGGTCTCCGCCGCGATGATCCAGGGGTTGTTGTGGCAGAAGATGCCGGCATTCTCCTTGTAGCCGCCGGGGTAGGAGGAAACCTCACCCAGCTCCAGGTGGTACTCCTTGTAGGCGGGCT
>JBGVOA010000158.1:0-3203 GCA_045126095.1 Christensenellales bacterium
GCATGCCAAGGCCCATGTTTTTCAGATGGTGCAGGAAATTGGCAGGCTCGAAGAACAGTTCAGGAGCTGCTTGGGTGGCAGCGGTCAAAAAATGAAACAGATTCATAGCTTAACCTCCAAAAATCTTCAGAATGATGCCGCCTGCAATGACAGAGGCGATCTGCCCGGAAACATTGACGCCGATGGAGTGCATCAGCAGATGGTTCTGGGGATCCTCTGCAAGACCCATCTTATGGACGATACGGCCGGACATGGGAAATGCGGAAATACCGGCGGCACCGATCATGGGATTGATCTTCTTTCTCAGGAACAGATTCAGGAACTTGGCGAACAGCACACCGCCGGCGGTGTCGAAGATGAACGCCACCAGGCCCAGACCCAGGATCAGCAGGGTCTCCAGCTTCAGGAAGTTCTCAGCGACCATGGTGCCGCCGATGGTGATACCCAGGACGATGGTGACAAGGTTGGCCAGCTCGTTCTGCGCAGTCTTGGACAGGCGCTCCAGCACGCCGCACTCGCGGATCAGGTTGCCGAACATGAGGGAGCCGACCAGGGGCGCGCTCATGGGCACGATGATGCCCGCGACGATGGTGACGATGATGGGGAAGAGGATCAGGGTGGTGCGGGAGCAGCGCTCCTCCTGGTAGTCCATGCGGATCATGCGCTCCTCACGGGTGGTGAGGGCCTTGATGACCGGGGGCTGGATGACGGGAACCAGCGCCATGTAGCTGTAGGCCGCCACGGAAATGGGACCCATGAACTCGGTCAGCTGGAACTTGTTTGCCACGAAGATGGTGGTGGGACCGTCCGCCGCGCCGATGATGCCGATGGCGGAAGCCAGGCGGAGGATGTAGTTCTCATCGCCGGCCAGACCGGGCAGCACCACGGGGATCAGCAGCAGGGACAGCAGGAAGGTCATGAAAATGCCGAACTGCGCCGCCGCGCCGAAGAAAATCATGGAAGGATCCTTCAGCAGGGGGCTGAAGTCGATCATCGCGCCCACGGCGATGAAGATCAGCACCGGGAACAGATCGTTGTCGATGCCCGCCTTGAAGAGCACGTCGAGGAAGCCCTTGCCATGCTCCAGCACGGAGGGGAGGGTGTACTGACCGGCCTCCATCAGCGGGGGCAGGTTGGCCAGGATGCAGCCGAAGCCGATGGGCAGCAGGAGCGTCGGCTCGTAGTCCTTCACGATGGCCAGGGCGATCAGGATGCCCGCGATGATGAACATGATCGCGGTCTTGAAGCCGTCAAGGGACATCAGGTAGAACACACCGCTGAACAGTTCCTTAATGAGCTGAGAAAAGTCCATGGTCTCATTCCTTTCTGGTGATGGGGTAAGGATTGGGGAGCATGTAAAAAGACCCACAGACAGCACGAGCGTACCGTCCATGAGTCTCATCATTTCAAACAGCACCGGGTTTTTCTTTATTCGCCGGATTGACGATGCTGCTGCGCACACACGCGGTTGTGCGCCGATTACTCCCTCAGGCAACGCATTCCATTATAACTGGTAAAAAGGCGGTTTGTCAATGCAGAAAACGGGATGCGGGGAAGTTTCTGTGGGGAGAATATCTCCGACCGGCGGGGCTTGTTGCAGCTGCGGCGCGCAGGCGGCAGCAATATAGCGTCAGCGGACGTTTTGTTGCATTTGCTTCTATCTCATGTGTGTTTTTTCAGCATACCCGGGGGCCGTATGCCAAATCCGCCATTGGCAGGGTTCTATGAGACGTTTGTGAAAAAAATCCCGAAAACGTTTTATGTAAGCGCTTTCCGCCTCTTGTTTCCCGTCGAAGGATGTGGTATACTGTTATGTGGATTGCTGCGGGACTGCGGTCACGCGCTGCGTCCGCTGACATATAGCTACTACTGTGATTAGGGATAAGGAGCAAACCGTGATGAAGAAGATTGCCATTATAACCTCCGGCGGCGACGCCCCGGGCATGAATGCGGCGATCACTGCCGTCGTGAAGGCGGCCGCCCGCCGCGGCATTGAGTGTATCGGCATCAAGCGTGGTTTCAATGGCCTGCTGACCATCTCTGCCGACAACCAGAAGGATCTGATGCATTTCGATCTGGAGACCGTGCTGGACAATGCTGACCGTCCCGGCACGCAGCTGCGTACTGCCCGCTGCGATGACTTCCGCAAGCCGGAGTTCCAGAAGAAGGGCGCTGACACCCTGCGTGCGCTGGGTGTGGACGCGGTGGTCGTCATCGGCGGCGACGGCTCCTTCCAGGGCGCGCTGCGCCTGGTGGAGCAGGGCATCCCCTGCGTGGGCATCCCCGGCACCATCGACAATGACCTGGCCTACACCGAGATGACCCTGGGCTATGAGACCGCCGTGCAGGTCTGCACCGAGGCCATCCGCGATATCCGCGCCACCTCCCGCAGCCACAACCGTCCCCATGTGGTGGAGTGCATGGGCCGTCACTGCGGCGACATCGCCCTGAAGGCTGCCTGTGCTACCGGCGCCGAGATCGTGCTGGTGCCTGAGGTCAAGTGGGATATCGAGACTGTCGCTCAGCGCCTGTGCTACCAGATCCGCAAGGAGAACCCCCGCGCCACCATCGTCATTGCCGAGGGCTGCTGGGATTCCATGATGCCCTTCGATGCCTATTCCTACCTCAATCCCCGCGGCAAGAAGTTCCGCGAGGATGACAAGATGAACGCCAGCTTCCTGGCCTCCATCCTGCAGCGCAAGTGCATCGACATCCTCGGCCTGAACGAGGGTGCCCCCGACCGTTATCACGACGAGGGCGACGAGCTGGCCGTGCGTTCCACCGTGGTGGGCTACACCCAGCGCGGCCGCATGCCCGTGGCCAAGGACAGCGCCTTTGCCTTTGAGGCGGGCCATCTGGCGGTTTCCCTGCTGTGCAAGGGCTACACCGGCCAGGCCATCGGCACCCGCCACGGCCGCGTCTTCCACATGGACATGGCGGACGCCCTCAAGGAGAAGAACACCTTCCGCCATGACCTGTACGACCTGGTCAATGACATCCGCGAGTGATCGGCGGAGACGCAACAAAATTTCAGAAAAGGGGAAAATCCCCTTGACAATGCGCGCGGGACGTGGTATACTCGTTTGTGTTTGAAGCAGAGGCTTGCCCGTCTCTCACCTCGCGTGGCTTACGCTGCCGGGTATCATGGCATCTCATCTCGTGAGGGATGGATACTGCGCATGTTCAGCGACGGGTTTCAAACA
>JBGVOA010000159.1:0-5850 GCA_045126095.1 Christensenellales bacterium
GGTACATCTGCGTTGCGCTGCTGCGGCGGACTACTTCACAGAGGTAGCGCTTTACTGGCTGCGAACAGCGAAAGTAGACGGGTGGAGGCTGGATGTGGCGGACGAGATTTCCCACGGTTGCAGGCTGTTGTCCTCGCAGTATTGGGCAGCGTAGCTATCCATATATCTTCGCCATAGAAAATAGCCTCAAATGGATTGGCAAGTAGCATAAAACAATAACATCCATGAATCCCTTCACGGATGTTCAGCGTATCAAAAAAGTGGCTGCGGCCACTATTTTGAGTGCAAGTACCACATTGGGTGTTCTGAAAGTCAGAAAAACTGAGGAAAGTGTCCATTTTCACAAGTTCGCAAACTTATTTTCCCTACCGGAAAGAGCATCAGCCTGTCAATATAGCACATCCTCCGTTAATATGCCGTATGACAACAGGAGATTGGATGTGGTAGAATAGAGGTATCGAGTACCGGGAGGGCCGCATATGCGCAAATGGGACGTTTACATCATCCAGCACAGTCACATTGATGTGGGATATACCCACCGACAGGAGGTCATCAGCCGCTACCATGCACAGTTCGTCCGGCAGGCGGTAGAGCTGGCCGGTACCAGCGCACAGCAGCTTCGGCGCAGACAGGAGCGGTTCCGCTTCACCTGCGAGGGCTTCTGGGCGGTGGAACAGTTCTGGGAGACAGCGTCGGAAGCAGAACGCAATGCCTTCCTGACGGCTGTGCGCCGGGGCGATATCGAAGTGACCGCCTTCTACCTGCACCTGACAGAGCTGCCCGACGAAGCCACCCTGCAGGCCGCGATCAGCCGTGCCACGGATTTCTGCCGCACTCACAATCTGCCGCTGCACACCGCCATGGCCAGCGACATCAACGGGCTGTCATGGCCGGCGGCGCAGCAGCTGTATGACGCCGGGGTCCGTTGCCTGTGCACGAACATCAATCAGCACCACGGCGGCTATCCGCTGGGTGGCCCGCTGAAGCCCTTCTGGTGGGAAACGCACCGGGGCGACCGCCTGCTGGTGTGGAACGGCCTGCCCTATCACCGGGCGAACCTGCTGGGGCTGATCCCCGGCTGGCAGGGGAGTGAAAATGCAGGTATCCCCGGCGTAGTGATGAACGCCCAGGGCGGCTATGTCAACGTGCAGAATATCTCCGTGGCGGAAGAGAAGTTGACGGCCCTGCTGGAGGGCCTGGAAGCGCAGGGCTATCCCTTCTCCGTCCTGCCGCTGATGGGCTCGGGCCTGTATACCGACAACAGCCCCGCAACCGACGCGTACTGCGATCTGATTGCCCGCTGGAACGAGAAGCACGGCGACCGGATCCGACTGCACACGGCGACGCTGACGGATTTCTTCGCAGCCTTTGAGAAGGAGGCGGCGGATATTCCCGTCTGCCGGGGTGACTGGAACGACTGGTGGTCCGACGGCGTGGCCTCCACCCCGCTGGAGACGGCCCTGTTCCGCAACGCCCAGCGCAGCCTGCGCACCATCGAACAGCTCGACCCGGACTGCCGGGCGGTCAGCGCTGACCGGCGCGATGACATCCGCCGGCAGCTGATCCTCTATTCGGAGCATACCTGGGGACATTCCCATGCCGCAGAGTGCGATCTGATCGTCGGGCAGACCTTCGCCCGCAAGGCCGCTTATGCCGTACAGGCGGACACCATGGCCTGTGCGGCCCTGGATGATGTGCTCCAGGCAAAGGGCGAGGGCGAATTCCGCGTCGGCCAGTCCCTGACCTTCCGGGTCATCAACCCCTGTGATCACCCTGTGCGCGCCGCTGCCGCCCTGCCCATCTATGCCTGGGAGGAGCCGGAAGTCCGTCAGGGCGTATGCGTAGTGGACGAAGGCGGCCGGAAATACCCCTGCCAACTGGTGCAGAGTCTGCGGAACACGGAGGTCTGCATCGTGCTGGAGATGGCCCCGCTGGAGGAGCGTACACTGCGTCTGGTGCCCGGCAGCACAGGTAAAGAAACGCCGGAAATGCCGGACGGCTGCTTCACCAATCCCTGGTACGAGCTGCACTGGGATGAAATGCAGGGCATACACACCCTGACCGACCGCAGCACGGGCGCATCCCTCCTGGACGGCTCCTGCGGCTTGGGTGCGCCGGTGTACCAGGTCTTCCCCGGCGGCAACCGCTGGGCGGTGGGCGGCTACAACTTCCAGCCCCGCATCCCGCAGAGGGGCGAAACGGAGCAGGGCCGGGTCACCTCCGTCCGCGTGACGGAGCACGGCCCTGTGCGCACCTGCCTGACGGTGGATTACGCCGTGCGCGGCACGCTGAAATACACCGTCAAGTACGCCCTGTATACGGCTCTGCCGCAGATCGCTATGACCGTCTGCGTCCACAAGCAGCATGAGGACGACCCGGAGGGCCTCTACGCCGCCTTCCCCTTCGCCCCTGCCGGAGTATGGCATGTGGACAAGGCCGGCCTGTTCCTGCGGCCCGGCGTTGATCAGATCTCCGGTACCTGCACGGATTACTACTGCGTCGGCGATGGCGCAGTCTGCGTGGGCGAAAATACCGCCCTGTCCCTGACGACCCTGGATGCGCCCCTGATGCACTTTGACAGCTTGAACCTGTGGCACTACAGCACGGACCGCATCCCGCAATCCGGCGTGTACAGCTGGCTGACCAACAACAAGTGGGACACCAACTTCCGCCGTCTGTGTGGAGGTGCATATGCCTTCCGCTATGTGCTGGAACTCGGCGCACACCTGCTGCCCGGAGAAAATGCCTTCAGCTGCTGCCGGGACAACAGCCTGGAGCTGCTGACACTCCGTCTGTAAAGAAAAAGGAAGAACAGGAAAAAACCGCCGCGGTCCATGGAAAAGACAGCGGCGGTTTTCTGTATCAGGCCATATGGATCTTCAGGGGCTCGCCATTTTCGTCAGCGGCGGATGCATTGCGCACCGTCACATCCCGGCAGCCCTGCACCAGCAGCCAGGCATCGCGGGGGGCGGTCACCTGCTCCTGCGCGGGCGAAACATCGATCACGCCCTCGCCCTTCAGGCGCACATTGGCAGCCGGCATGCGCTCGTAGGTCAGGCCGTCGATGGTCACCTGCTGCACGCTGCCGCCGTCACCCACGATGGCGCAGGCGTTCTCGCCTGTGCAGCTGATATTGCGCAGGTGGATGTCGCGGATATTGACGGGCCATTCCCTGTCGGGGATGGCATGGAGGTAGTTCTCATTGTGGTGGTGCAGGGCGAAGAAGCACAGGGGCTCGCCGTTGCCCCACCAGTTGCCCGCCCGGACGCGGGTCTCGATGCGCATGTTTTCTGCCAGCACATGCTCCACCAGGCCGGTCTTCGTGGAGGACATAATGCACAGCCCGCGGTGGCTGTCGCGGATGATGCAGTTGGAGATCACCACATTGCGCACCACGCTGTGCATATAACCCAGCACGATGGCCTTGGAGGAGCAGGTCAGCACGCAGTCGGAGATCGTCACATCCTCGCAGGGGATGTTCCAGTCCGTGATGCCGGAAAGGGCGATACAGTCATCGCCGCTGACCACCGTACAGCCCCGCACCAGCACCCGCCGGCAGCCGCAGAAGTGCATGCCGTCATTGTTGGGGATGACCGGGCTGGTGCGGATGGTCAGGTCCGTCAGGCGCACGTCCTCGCAGTCGTTGAAGGAAAGCGTCCAGTTGGAGGCGTCCAGGATCGTGACATCCTGCAGCGTCACGTTCCGGCAGCGGTGAAAGAAGATAGGCTGCGTCGGACGCACACCGATCTTCGCCGTGCACTGGGCCAGCTGCTCCGCCGTCAGCTCCGGGAAGGAGGCCGGCACCTCGCGCTGGTTCAGGTCGAAGAACGCGCTGCCGCCCAGGTCGATGGTACCCTCGCCGCTGATGCGGATATGGTCGTTCTCCTGGCTGTACAGCAGGGACAGCACCTGCTTCATCTCGTTGTGCACAAAGCCGAAGTCGCGGTAATCCCGGATATCCCCGGAGCCGCGCAGCACCGCGCCCTTCTCCAGCAGCAGCGACGCGCCCTTCATGTCGATCGTACCCGTGGTAAACACGCCCCGGGGAATAACCACCGTGCCGCAGTCCGCATCCGCCGCGTCAAAGGCTGCCTGGATCGCAGCGGTGCACAGAATGCCCTCCTGCGCGCCATAGTCCAGTATGCTGAAGTATTTCATCCGATATGCCTCCTTGCTTTTTCTTTCAGTATACCATATGGTGTACGGCGCGCCACTTGTATTTTATCCGCCACATGTGGTATATTGATATCATTCAGGAGGTGGATTCTCATGACCATACCGCGCCTTTCTCTCACCCCGCAGCAGCAGGCTGCCGGTGTGTCGATCATCAGGCAGTGCAGCGCAGACGAGACATACCCGCTCCATTGCCACAATTTCGGCGAGCTGTTCTATATCGGGCGCGGAAGGGGCATCCACTGCATCAACGGACAGCACCACATGCTGGAGAGAGGTTCGCTGGTGCTGATCCGCCCGGATGATGCACATTCCTTTTCTCCCATCCAGTATTTTGACCTGACGATGTACTCCCTCGGCTTCCCTATGGCAGAGCTTGAGCAGGCGCTGGCATATACAGGATTTCCGCTGCCTGACGCACCGCTGCCGCCGCACCTGACGCTGCAGGGCGGCGACCTGTCGTATGTTGAGCAGCAGCTGGACGCCCTGCTTCATGCCGAGGAGGACGTCCGGCTTCCGCTGTTCCGGTCAATACTTCCCCGGCTGCTGTATCTGCTGGGACGCAGCGGCAGCACATGCGTTCATGCGCCGCAGCTGATCCCTCCGTGGCTTGCACGGCTTGCTGAAGCCATGCGTCTGCGGGAGAATTATGTCATCGGCCTCTCCCGCATGAAGGAGCTGTGCCCCTACTCGCAGGAGTATCTGGGGCGGATGTTCCGGCAGCACCTGAAGACCACGCCCACCGGGTACATCAACACCCTGCGCCTGGAATATGCTGCGGAGCTTCTGCAGCAGGGGCAGCACAGCGTCACGGACATTGCCTTCATGGCGGGCTTCAATAACCTGAGCTACTTCTATTCAGCCTTCCACAAGACCTACGGGTGTTCCCCCCGGTCATACGCGGAACAGTAACGCATCCGGCAGATGCATTGCCCCCGGAGATCTGCCGCAGGGATACGAAGGAGCAGCATCGGCGCTGCGTCATCCGCCTCCTCCTTGCGTCCGAAAGGAATAAGCGGTATAATGAAGAAAACCCACACAGGAGGGATCGTTATGAAGGATGTCAACTGCGGTTACTGCATGCGCGGCGAGCTGCTGGATGCCTTCGGCATCGTCATCTGTGAGCTGAGCGTTTCCACACTGATCCTGTTCCGGGAGCAGAGCCATCCCGGACGCTGCATCGTTGCGTATAAGGATCATGTCAGCGAGCTGGTCGATCTGACGGATGATGAGCGCAACGCCTACTTCGCCGACGTCGCACGGGCGGCGAAGGCCATTCACGCTGCCTTCCACCCGGACAAGATCAACTACGGCGCGTACGGCGATACCGGCTGTCATCTGCATTTCCACCTTGTGCCCAAGTACAGGGACGCCTTCGAGTGGGGCGGCGTATTTGCGATGAATCCCGGCGCTGTCAAGCTGACCGACGCGGAATATGCCGACATGATCGAGAAAATCAGGGCGAATCTGTAAAACAAAAACCGGGCCTGCAGCCCGGTTTTTTCATTTTCGACTGTGCATTACGCTTTCCAGCAGGCACGGCCGGCAAAGCGCGTCTCCACCGGGCGGAAGCCGGCTTCCTCATAGATGCGGCGGGGTGTGTCTCCGTCGGGCCAGAGGACGCAGTCCGCGCCCATCCGGCGGACACATTCCACAAAGGCATGGGTCAGCGCCCGG
>JBGVOA010000160.1:0-12733 GCA_045126095.1 Christensenellales bacterium
CGGACATGGGCTTGCGGGGCAGGATGCGATCCAGCAGGGCTTCCAGGGCGGCCAGGCCGTCCGCCGATTGCAGAACGGTGCGGAGCATTTCCTCCAGCTCCTGCAGGCGCTCGCCCTCCGAGCGGTTTGCCTTGTAGTAGCGCAGCACCGGCAGGAAGTACTGGTAGCAGCTCTCCCCGTGGGGCACATGGTACTTGCCGCCGATGGCGAAGGACAGCGCATGCACCGGGCCGCAGCCCGCCGCGCCAAAGGCCAGACCGGCCACGGTGGAGCAGTGCAGGAAGTGCCCGAAGAGACCGGGCAGCGCCGTGCGATCCTCCGCTACCTGGGTGAAGCCCTGCAGGATGCCGCAGATGGCCTCGCGGCTCTGGGAGAGCGTCTTTTCCGTCGCCAGGGGGGAGAGGAAGGATTCGGTGGCGTGGATGAGCGCGTCGATGGCGCTGGAGGCGAAGACGCTCCAGGGCAGCCCCTCCATCAGCTGCGGTACCAGCACCGCATGCACCGGATAGAGCGCATCGCCCACCAGGCCGTGCTTGGTGCCCAGGACTGTGCGGAAGATGACGGAGATGTTGGTGACCTCGCTCCCCGTGCCGCAGGTGGTAGGCAGGGCGATCAGCTCGTGCTGGCGGGAGAGGTTCGCCATATCGGCATAGAGGTCGTTGACGTCCGTCACGCCATGGGGGGCGACGGCCAGCACCTTGGCGATGTCCAGCACGCTGCCGCCGCCGATGGCGATGATGCGGCTGATTCCGCCGGTGATCGAGGCGTGCAGCGCCTCCCTGGCCAAAAGCAGCATCATGACCTCGTCGTCCGTGGGCTCGCTGCCGCCGCGCTCCCGCAGCAGGCAGCGGCAGGGGAGATTCAGGGGCTGGATGAACTGCTTCCAGGTGCGCTCGCTGGTGAAGATGAGGTCGCGCTCCGTGAGGGCAAAGGCCTGGGCGAAATCAGCAAACTGCGCGTATTCATGGATTGTGGGAACGATAGGTTGCAGCTTCATGGCGGTTCTTCCTTTCCGGCGTTCAAGGTTTGCTTACATTATAAGGTTGCTTCCGCCCCTTGTCAACCGCGCGAAAACGCCCCTCCGCCGCGATGGACGAAGGGGCGCAGGATCAGCGCTTGAGGCCGGGGCCTTTTTGCTTGGTGGGGGCTTTGGTGGCGGCAGGCGTCGGGGTGGAGGTGGGCGCGGGGGTCGCGGTGACCGGGACGGGCGTTTCCGCCGGGAGCGCCTCGCCGGACTGCGCCGCCGCCAGCAGGCTCTCCAGCTTGGCGTAGGTGACGGAGCCGACCGCGTTGTAGGTGATCACGCCGTCCGCACCAATGACGATGGTCTGGGGCAGCATGGTGGAGCCGCCGAAGGAGGTGATGACCTTGCCCGTTTCGTCCAGCGCGAAGGGCATGCGGTAATCGAAGCCGGAGAGGTAGCCCTCCACGTCGTCCGTGACCAGTTCAGAGTGGATGGCGACGATGGCCACGTCCTCCGGGTGATTGGCCAGCAGCTCGTCAAAGTGGGGCAGCTCCTGGCAGCAGGGCGTGCACCAGGTGGCCCAGAAGTTGACGATGACCGTTTTGCCACGATGTTCGCTCAGGGTAAACTCGCCGCCGCCGTAGACGGGCACGGTGAAGTCCGGCGCGAGCATGCCGACCTCCTTGCCCACGGGCAGGCCGGCCACCGTGCTTTCCGGCACGGGGGCGGGTGCGGGCTCGTCCGGCAGATTGAAGAACACCAGCGCGCCCGCCAGCACCAGCAGCGCGGCGAGCGACGCCCCGCGGCGGTTCCGGCGGGCCTTCTGCTGCACAGGGGCGGGGGCTGTTTCGATCTGCGGGCCGTGCAGCACATACTTGCCTGCCTTGAAGGAGATGGCCTTTGTGGGGCAGACGTCGATGCATTCGCCGCAGTGGATGCACTCGTGATCGCCCACATGCTTCACGTCCATCCTGCAATGGCCCACGCAGCGGCCGCAGTCGGTGCACTTGGGGGCCTCGACCTTCACGCCGATGAGCGCGACCTTTGCAAACAGGCCATAGATCGCGCCCAGCGGACACAGGAAGCGGCAGAAGGCGCGGTAGATGAACACGCAGGCCACGATGATCACGATGAGGATGACGAATTTGCGGGTGAAGAGGATGCCCAGCATGGAGAACTTGTCCTCGTTGACCGGGTTCGCCAGCAGCCCGACCGCGCCCTCGAAGGTGCCGACAGGGCAGATGTACTTGCAGAAGGCCGGCACGGGGTACTTCTGCAGCGCGTACCACAGGGGAACGATGACGACGAACACCGCCAGGAGGATGTATTTGAGCCAGGAGAGTGCGCGGGTGAGGCGGCCCTTCTTCACCTTGGGCGTGGGGATTTTGTACAGCAGCTCCTGCAGGAGGCCCACCGGGCAGAGGAAGCCGCAGATGGTGCGGCCCAGCGTCAGCCCGAAGAGCAGCAATATGCCCAGCACATAGGTGGGCGCGCGGCTGCCGGAGGCCGCCAGGGCGTTTTGCAGCGCGCCCAGGGGGCAGGCTCCCACCGCGCCGGGGCAGGAGTAACAGTTGAAGCCCGGCAGGCACATGGCCTTCACATTGCCGGTGTAGATGTTGCCGGTGATGAAGCCCTTCGCATGGGCGTTGTAGAGGAGCGCCGCATAGAGCTGGATCAGCCTGCGCTGGGTGGGCAGGTGCGCCTTGATCCAGGTGATGATCTTACCCAAGGCCGATGCACTCCGTACAGATATTGATGGCCTTCACCAGCACGTCGCGCAGGCCGCCGTTCATCGCACCCAGCACGATGAACACAATGGCCGCCGCGTACAGGTCGGCACGCAGGACGGACGCAGGGAAGGGTTTCTCCTGAAGGGGGGCGGGCTTAGCGGTCGGCTGGCCCCTGAGGGTCTCTGCTTCCCGCAGGCAGCTCTTGTCGCAGGCGCGCAGGGCGACGTACACCGCCAGCAGCGCCACGGCCGCCCAGGGCGCTGTGTGCACCAGCATTTCGCCCATGACGCGCTCCAGATCCCAGGAGGCGAAGTTGCTCCCGTTGAGCAGGAAGAACCCCGCCATCACGGCGCACAGCAGCAGCACCGCTGCCGTGGCGATCCAGATGCTGCGGCGCAGCGTCTCCTCGTATTTGGCTGCTTCGGGCAGCGCTGCCACGCGGCGCTTCATCAGCCGCAGGCGGTTATCTGCGGTCATGGCGGACGCTTCCGGCTTTTCCGGTGTGCGGTGCTGCACGATGGCCGTCACGGCGATCAGCACGGCATACGCCGCCGCCGGGATCGCCAGCGTCGTCAGGCGTGCGCCAACGTCGTC
Source organism: Christensenellales bacterium (assembly GCA_045126095.1). Classification (GTDB taxonomy): domain Bacteria; phylum Bacillota; class Clostridia; order Christensenellales; family Aristaeellaceae; genus UBA11524. The sequence continues at coordinate 3,289 of JBGVOA010000160.1, forward strand.
CGCCCGGTATACCTGCTCGATATGTACGCCGTCCGCAGTGAGGTTCTCCGGAGCGTTGCCCGCTGCATAGATATCAATGCATTGCCAGCACAGCAGGGCCGCCAGCAGCAGTGTCATCGCCGCCACTGCAGCCCGCAGCCATGGCAGGAGCCTGGTCATGGTGATCCATCCTTCCCAAAGCATAATAGGAACCTGTTCATTATAGCACATATGCCCGACAGCAGCAACCCGCCGCTTTCTTCCCGAAACACAAAAAGAACAGCGCATCCAAAACCTGTGTGCTTGACACGCGTCCGCCATATTTTTATAATAAGTACATCCTGTTATTTAAGGAGGAGATTGATATGAAGCGTATCCAGACCCTGCTGGCGCTGGTGCTGGCCCTGCTGATGCTGGGCAGCTGCGCCGCTGTTGCCGAGGCTCCCGCTGCTTATGAGCTGGGCGGCCAGATCGACGACTTCACCGTGACCACCTGGGACGGCCAGACGGTTACCCTCTCCGAGGTGCTGGCCAAAAAGGACATGGTGCTCATCAACATGTGGGCGACCTGGTGCGGCCCCTGCCGCAACGAGTTCCCCTTCATGCAGGAAGCCTACACCAAGTATGCTGACGAGGTGGCCGTCATTGCCCTGTCCGTCGAGGAGACGGATACCCCCGATGTGCTGGCCGAGTTCGTTGCGAATATGGGCATGACCTTCTACGTTGCGCAGGACACCGTGGACCTGGCCAGCAAGTTCCAGGTTTCCGCCATCCCCACCAGCGTGGTGATCGACCGCAACGGCACCATCTGCTTCTGGGAGTCCGGCTCCCTGCCGGACGTGGGCTCCTTCATCCGCCTGTTCGACGCCTTCGTGGGCGATGACTACACCGAGTCCGTCGTCCTTACCGAGATCCCCCCGATGAAGCCCAATGTGGATCCCGCTGCCGAGGCTGACCTGGCTGCTGCGCTGGACGTTGCTGCTGCCGTCAACCCTGCTGACGAGACCACCTGGCCCATGGCTGTCGTGGAGAAGGACGGCCGCACCGTCGTGACCTCCACCAACGCCACCTATGGCTCCACCACCGCGACTGTGACCACGACCGTGACGGCTGCTGCGGGCGACGCGATCGTCGTCACCTTCAAGACCTCCACCGAGGCCGGCTGCGACCTGCTGGACATCGCTGTGAACGGCGAGACCGTCAAGATTTTCGGCGGCGAGCACGATTGGATGACCTACGCCATTCCGGTCGAGGTGGACGGCGAATACACCGTGGCCCTGTCCTACGCCAAGGATATGATGGAGGACGGCGGCGAGGACGCCATCTGGGTGGACTCCGTGGCCGTTGCCGCCGGCGACGCGGCTGCTGCGGCGCTGGCTGCCAATCCCGCTTACCCTGTGGCTGAGGCCAATGCGCTGACCGTCACCACCGAGGGTGCGAAGGAGATCGTCATCTCCGACGAAGCCGGCATCCTGGCCGCGAACTTCGGCGATGCCCGGTACTACATCATGAACAGCGATGTGGCCTCCTTCGAGGCGACCATTACCGACGACGTTGATCCCGAGGGCGCGTTCTTCTACTCCTACTACGATGGCGCGACCACGCCCCTGACTGCCGCCATGACCGAAACCGGTTATGCTGCCTCCACCGGCGTGGACTCCCTGGAGACCACCGGCTACTCCTACTGCTACATGGCCCTGTATCTGGATCCCGCTGGCATGAATGCGGAGATGGCCATCTTCTTCGCCAACGAGGCCAATGTCAACGCCTTCGTGACCAACAACGGCCTGGGCACCTGGCAGTACGCCGACGGCACCCAGCCCGGCTCCGCAGCCACCCCCGAGGCGGCTGCCACGCCCGCCGGTATGGCTGAGTACGTGTTCAAGTATGTGGATCAGAACGGTGATCCCGTGCCCGGCGTGATGGTTCAGGTCTGCGATGCGGAGACCTGCCAGGTCTACACCACCGGCGATGACGGCTGCTACGCTGCCACCCTGCCCGCCTATGCCTGGGAGATTCATACCCTGAAGGTTCCCGAGGGCTACGAGGGTGACACCGAGACCGTCACCCTGGCCCCCGTGGAGGGCGGCGAGATGGTCTTCACCCTGACCAAGCTGTAAGATCCCGCGCGGCGCGCTTCCTTGCGGAGGCATGCCGCGCTTTTTTCGTGCGCGGCTTTTCAAACAGCGCAGACTATGGTATAATGGGGCTGATTTTGGCAAAAGCCGTCCCCCTGAAAGGAGCCCGCCCATGGCACAGATGCGAGATCATGCCACCTACCAGCTTTACGAGACCTACCATGCGCCTGTGCATGTGCTGCGGGACGTCCGCACCTACGATCACTTCGCCTCCGCCCATTCCCGCACGCTGCGCCAGGCGGAGCTGCTGACGGCCTACATGCAGCAGCTGCTGGAGGCCATCCGCAGCGATGTGAACGAGCGGGGAGACTGCTGGCTGCTGCGGGCCATCGTCAGCCGGGAGCTGCCGGCCATCCACCTGCTGGATCACAGCGCCATCGCCTGCGTGTACGCGGAGCTCTTTACACCCGAGGAGGCCCCTGTGCCGGACAGCCGCTCCATCCCGTACAGCAGCGCTTACAGCAGCTCCGCCGGCGGCATGCTTTACACCGACCGCCGTGCCCGTACCTGCGTCCTCGACCTGCGCAGCGATTCGATGCTGCATCCCCTCTGCCACGCGCTGCTGATGCATGCGGCCCGGAAGGAGATGGAGCGCAGCGTTTCCCGCCTGACGGAGGAGAAGAACGCGCTGGGCAGCCGCATCACCCAGCTCAGCGACCGCATCCTGGGCCTGGAGCGCGACCTGGCCCAGGCCCAGAAGCCTGCGGTGGAGGCCGCCGATGATGTGCCGTCCGCCGGGGAAGCGTCGTCTGCGAATGAATGAAACAGAAAAAAGCCCCTGCTCTCCACCAGTCGTGATGGAGCAGGGGCTTTCCCGTGCCTGTTTACTTGCGGGTGAGGATCATCGTGCCGCTGCCGTCGGACAGGGTCATTCTGTCGCCCTCGACGGTGATGGTCAGCTCGGAGCCCTCGGTGATGAGCTTGCCGTCCTGGATCTGGTACTCCGTGGAGTCCTCGTTGGTTTCGCCCCACATGGAGGCGCGCAGGGTCATCATCTTTTTGTCGAATTCCAGGGTGAGCTCGCCGCCCATCAGCAACAGCATGTCGAAGCCTTCGTCCACAAATTCGCCATGGCCCTCTACATCTGTCAGCTTCCATTCGCCCACGATATTCGGGCCGCCGCAGCTTGTCAGCAGCATGAGGGCCATCAGCAGGCACAGAAGCATTGCCAGGAGCCGGGTCATTCTCTTCATCTTGTGTTCCTCCTTTGCGCGCATTGCGTTTGAGAGGACATTCGCCGCCCACTGCTGGTTTTCCTGCATAAATGAAAAAGTCAGCCGCGATTGCGACTGACTTGCGCTCCCCAGGTAGGGCTCGAACCTACAACAACCCGGTTAACAGCCGGGTGCTCTGCCATTGAGCTACTGAGGAATATTTAGAACCGGCAGCGACCTATCCTCCCGGGCCGTGTCCAGCCAAGTACTTTCGGCACTGAAGAGCTTAACTGCTGTGTTCGGAATGGGAACAGGTGGAACCTCTTCGTCATTGCCACCGGAAATGGTACTCTTATATGTTACCACCATGCATGCGTGTTGTCAAGCACTAAATTTCATTTTTTTCACAGGCAACCCGCTGAGGAGGTTGCTGGGAATTTGCCGGAATGCTTGACGGGGCGCGAAAGAAAGGGTATTATGGTAGATGTGAAAAATGCGATGCGCCTGAAAGGAGCGTCTTTGATGGAAAAGAAACGCGCACTGTACACCAATCTGACGGTGATCGGGCTGGTGGTGCTGCTGGCGGTGGTGGGCCTGGTGATTGCGGCCCTGCTGCCTGAGAGGGATATCACCCCCACGACGGACAACCCGGAGGAGCTGGGAATCACGCTGCATGTGGAGCAGAGCCCTGTGCCCACGGCTGTGGAAGCCACTGCCGCGCCGACGGAAGAGCCTGCAGAGCCCACCGCTGTGCCGACGGAAGAGCCTGACGCGTCCGCCGATACGCAGGACGCTGCCCCCACGGAGGCGGCCCGCCCCCTGGCTGAGGCCTACCTGGTGATCATGGTCGGCGATATGGTGTACAACCCCATCCCCCTGACCGGCCCCAATCGTTATGTGCTCCGGCAGGGCGATGGCGAGAAGGTCAATATCATCGAGGTGACGGAGGACAGCGTCTGGATGGCGGAGTCCACCTGCGACAACCAGGACTGCATCTATCAGGGCACGGTGAGCCTGGAGAACCGGGAAACGCGCGTGCTGCAGAACATGGTGCTCTGCCTGCCGCATAACGTGACGCTGCTGATGATGACCCAGGAGGAAATCCGTCAGGCGCTGCCGGGCTGGCTGGAGGGACAGGGATGAGGAAAAAGCGGTTCGATACAAAGCGCGTGGCCCTGTGCGGCATGCTCCTGGCAGTGATGCTCATTCTGGGCTGGGTGGAGAGCCTTGTCCGCCTGCCCTATGGCGTGAAGCTGGGCCTGAGCAACAGCGTGCTGATCTTCGCGCTGTACATGCTGGACGTTCCCACGGCCTACCTGCTGATGCTCTTCAAGGTGTTCGTGTCCAACCTGCTCTTTGGCAACCTGGGCGTGACCTTTATGATGGGCTTTGCGGGCGGCGTCACCTCGCTGACGATGATGATGCTCATCTCCCGCATCAAGGGCATGCATCCGGTGACGGTGAGCATTGTGGGCGGCGTGTTCCACAATGTGGGCCAGATCCTGATGGCGATGGTGCTGGCAAAGAGCCCCGCGCTGCTGTCGCTGATGCCGCCGCTGATGCTCTCCGGCATGGGCTTCGGCGCGCTGACCGGCGTTGCAGCGACCCTGACGCTCAAGCACATGAAGAATATCCGGCTCTGATACAAACCGACCGGCGGACTGCTCTTCTGGCAGCCAGCCGGTCGGTTTTCGTTTTAGCAGGAGTAGGCGGACTCAATCGGGCCAGCGCGTGTGGGGCGGCAGCTCCGTGTAGGTGAAGTGCAGCACGTCCTGCGCGCCGGAAAGAAGGTGAGCGGCCACCTCCGGCGGGTAGACGGTCAGGCGGGACAGCTCCGTTAGCGGCACCCAGCGGTATTCCAGGTCGTAGCGCTCGCCGCCGGCCTCGTCGAAGCCAAAGAAGCATTCGGCGGCGGGGAGCTGGCTTTCGTCCACCGTGGCGAAGAAATACAGGCCGACCTGATGGCAGTGGCGGGGCGAGCCGTCCGCGCAGCGCCCCAGTCGATGAAGACCTCGCCCACGGCGGCCAGGCGGCCGATGGCGGCGTCGGCGTGCAGCTCCTCGAGCAGCTCGCGGCGCAGCGTTTCGGCGGAGGTCTCGCCAAAGGCGGTGTGTCCGCCGGGGAAGGCGTACTCCTGTGTGCCTGCCGGGCATTGCAGCAGGATGCGCCCGCCCTGCACGATCAGCGCGGACATGCGGCAGGAAAACCGGGCGTTGCCATGGTCAAAGAGAATGTCGCGGGACATAGCAGCCTCCATATGTGTTGATGGTCAGTCGGGGGCCTGGACGCTCTCCAGCCAGATGCGGTCCGAAAAGCCGCCGCGCTCTTCTGCTTTGCGCCGGCGGATAGCCTCGACCTCGGCGAAGTCGTGCCCCCGGGCGGCAGCGACGGCCATCATGACCTCCAGCAGGTCAGCCAGCTCCTCCATGGAGCCATCGGCGTGGTATTCGGCCAGCTCCTCGGTGAGCTTTGCGTCCAGGGCGGCGATGTATTCCCCGGTGGATAGGGTGCGGGTGACGCAGGTTTTTCCGTCGCGGGCGATGATTTCGGGGATGCGGTCGCGGACGAGCTTGTTGTGGCGGATGGTGGGCATCAGGCGTTTCCTCCCGTCAGCAGTGCGTTCTGGATGGCCAGGAGGATCTCCCGCTCGCTCTCCACGTCCTGGGGATAGGGGTGGAGGGCGGCGGCCTTCTCGAATTCGGCGAGGATGGCGGCGGCTTTGTCCGCGTCGCGGTCGCGCAGGAGTGCCAGGGCATAGCGGGTGCGCAGGATGGAGGGATTCTTCTTCATGGCCTGCAGCATCGGCTTGTATTCGGGCTTGTCCATGTCCGCGACGAGCTGGCCGGGCTGGCCGGTGATCATTTCGCACACCGCGCCGTCGCAGGTCATGACCATCCGGTAGAGGCCGACCACGCCGCGCCCGCGGGCCAGCAGGGGGCGGATCGCGGCCAGGGCGGCGGGGAAGTCCAGCATGTCCATCAGGCGGGAGGTGTTCTGCACCGCAACGGCGCAGACGATGGGGTTGTCCATCTCCTCCTCCGGGAAGGGGGCGAACCACTCCTCCGGCATGCTGCGCAGGCGTGTGCCGCGGGTCGTTTCCGCCGCCATGGCCATCTGCACCCAGAAGGCGCGCCGGGCGTGCAGGCTGCGGCGGATGCACAGGAGGTTCTTGCCGTCGTTCTGGATGGCGGGGGTGGTGAAGGGCACGCCGTTCATCACCGCAAAGGCCACGCCCACGAAGGCGGTGGAGAGGAGGAAGATCCGCACCGCGTCCACCGGAATGAGCCAGCCCAGCAGCGCGAAAACGGCGGAGGCGAGCAGATTGGCCAGCACGCCGCCCAGGTTGTAGAGCGTGAAGGGGAAATCGCCGTCGTTCCAGTCCGGAGGGGCCATGAGGCACTGTCCGCCAGCGCCGGCGATCTTCATCCGCTTCATGTGCAGTTTGCCGTCGGCGCCGCGCTTCCAGATCAGCCCGAACACGTTGAAGGACAGGAACTGGTAGCCGCTGCGGAGACCGAAAACGAGGTGTCCGGCCTCATGGATGACGATCTGTGCGCAGCCGCCCAGAAGAAGCCCGGCGATCATCACGGTCAGGTAGATGAAGTAGAGCGCGTCGTTGTCGCCGACCATGGGCATCAGCAGGGAGGGGGTGAAAAAGCCGATGGCGGCGCCGATAAGCAGCGGAATCAGCACGCCGGCGAGGGCGCGCTTTTTGCGGGCGGGTTTCTTCTCAGACATGGGGAGCCTCCTTTGCTTTTGCGTCGATGAGGGTGATGAGGGAGCCGTCCAGCCGGGCGCTCTCCAGGAAGGGGCTGCGGGCGACGGAGCGGGTGAAGTCCGCCAGATGGCGGGCGGCGAGGGCTTCGTCCCTGTCCACCAGCTTTGCCATGGCGTATTGGGTCAGCTGTGTGCCGATGGTTTTGCGGGTGAAGCGCATCAGGCGCTGCATATCCTGCTCCGCCATGCGCTGGCAGAAGGGGCCGGGGCCGTCGGTCAGGGCCTCGCAGATTGCGCCGGTGCGCGTGATGCACAGCCGCTCCAGGGGGGACAGGGGCAACTCCGCCTCCGTCAGCTCATGGCAGAGGGAAAGTGCGGCGGCCAATTCGCCCAGATCCGTCAGGCGGTCCAGTTGATACAGGGTCAGCTCCCTGGCGTAGGGGGAGGTCAGCCGCTCCATGGGCAGGGGCGCAAAGAGCTCCTCTGGCATTTCCGGCAGGGTCAGCCCCTGCCAGGTGAGATCGGCGATGCGGTCGCACTGCTCCCAGTCGGTGCGGCTCTGCCTGTTGAAGGTGAGGCTGAGGAGCTGCATGCCGTCGCTTATGCCGCCGGAGATGTGCATGGGGATCAGGTTGACGATGCAGCCCATCATGCCCTGCACGGCCATGAGAACCATGGGGATGTGCAGGATGGCGCGGCGCAGGGCCACCTCCCAGGGCAGCTCCCAGGCGGGATAGCTCACGAGGGCGAGGTACGCGCACAGTCCGCCCACCAGCAGCGTGGACAGCGGGCCCAGCAGCAGATACAGCCGGAAGGGCTGCGGACTGCCCTCCGATACCGTGGAGCAGACGCCGCCTACGCCGGGCGTGGCAGCATAGCCCCGGCGGAAGCGGCCATCCGGGCGGCGCACCAGGCAGTGGCCTGCGACGCTGACATAGTACATTTTGCGCCCGGAGAGAAGTCCGCCGACGAGGTGCCCGGCTTCATGCACCAGCGACAGGAAAAGTCCGAAGCCCCATGCCACGGGGAAAAGCGGCAGCGCGACCAGCAGGAAGGTCAGGCGGGTGTAGTTTTCCATAAAGCTGCAGATGATCTGGGCGCAGTAGCCCAGCGCGAGGCCGAGGATGATCGCCTGGGCATAGCGGACGACGCGGTAGAGCAGCGGCTGCTTCACGGGCGGCGCCTCCTTTCGATTGTATACAGCATTATACGCCATATTGCCTTTCGTGTCAAAGTGTGGTAGGATGAAAGGAAGAAGAAAGCAGGAGGAAGCCCCATGACTGAATATGAGAAGCTGCACTCCGGCGACCTGTATGATCCCGGCGACGAGGAGATCTTCCGCGTTCAGCAGGCCTGCCTGGAAAAGCAGTATGACTTCAACCTCACCCGTCCGTCGGAAATGGAAAAGCGGATGGCGATGCTCCGGGAGATGTTCGCCGAGTGCGGCGAAGGCTGCTACATCGAGCCGCCGCTGCACGCCAACTGGGGCGGGCACCACACCCATCTGGGCAAGGGCGTCTACGCCAATTTCGGCCTGACGCTGGTGGACGACACCCACATCCACATCGGCGACCACACCATGCTGGGGCCCAACGTCGTCCTGGCTGCCGGCGGGCATCCCATCCTGCCGGAGCTGCGGGAGCGGGGGATGCAGTTCAACATGCCCGTCCGGATCGGACGGAACTGCTGGCTGGGCGCGGGGGTCATCGTGATGCCGGGCGTGACGATTGGGGACAACACCGTCATCGGCGCGGGCAGCGTGGTGACGCGCGACATCCCGGCGAATGTGGTGGCCGTGGGCAATCCCTGCCGGGTGCTGCGTCCCATCGGGGAGAAGGATCGCGAAACCTACTTCCGCGGACGAAGGATTGATCCAATGCTGCTGGAGGAATGAGGATGTATCTGCGGTGCTCCCTGACCTGGATGGCGTGCTGACGACGGACAAGACCGGCTCCCGGTCCACGCTGCGTTCGCTGGCGAAGCACACGGGCCTGCCGGAGGAAACGCTGCACGCGGCCTACTACCGGCACAACCGGGCGCTGCTGGCGGGCCGGACGACGCATCAGGCGATGTGGCCGGATTTCTGCCGGGAGGCGGGGGCGGACGTCCCCTTTGCCCTGCTGCACACGGCCTTCTCTGAAACGCCGATGGATGCGGCTATGCTGCACCTTGCCCGGGATATGAAGGCGGCGGGCTGCCTGATCGCCCTGGTGACGGACAACAAGGCCGACAGGGTGGAGGCGATCCTCGACCATAACGGCCTGCGCGACCTCTTCGACGCGGTGAGCATCTCGGCTCAGGTGGGCAGCGGCAAGGAGGCGCGGGCCATCTTTGAGGACGCGCTGCGGAAGCTGGGCGTCACGCCGGGGGAGTGCATCTTCATCGACAACACGGCGCGGAACCTCGTCGTCCCGGCGGAGCTGGGCATGGCGACGTATCTCTTTGACGATCAGGAGC
>JBGVOA010000161.1:0-3902 GCA_045126095.1 Christensenellales bacterium
CACAGCCAACGAGACTGCGGAGGACATCGGCGCCCGCCGCCTGCACGCGGTCTTCGAGCAACTGCTTGAGGACATCTCCTTCAACGCTGGCGACCCGGACATGCCGCCAATCGAGCTGACCATCAATGGCGATTACGTCCGCGCGCACCTGTCCGGCGAAAACAAACCTGCCGACATGAAGAAGTACATCCTCTGATACACGAAAAATACCGCCTGCGGGTCAAAAGGGCTTTGCAGGCGGCTCTTTTCATGCTATAATGGTAGCAAATCTCTACGAAGGACTGATGTTATGCTGAAGCTGGGTTTCATCGGCGCGGGCAACATGGGCAGTGCCATCCTGCGCGGACTGATTGCCGCAGATTACCTCACAGCGGACGACATGGCCATCTGCGACCTGAACACGCGTCGCCTGGAGGAGCTCTCCGATGCCTATCCCGGGCTGACCTGCACGGAATCGGACGTGGAGCTGGCTGAAATGTGCGACATGATCGTACTGGCGGTAAAGCCGCACTTCATGGCCGAGGTCATCGAGCATATCCGCGAGGAACTGAATGGCAAGGCTGTCATCAGCATCGCAGCCGGATGGACAGTGGAGCAGCTGACCAGCGCCCTCGAGGGCAGCGGCGCGACCTGTCTGCGCGTGATGCCCAACACGCCCGCCATGGTGGGCGAGGGCATGACCGCCATGTGCGAGGACACCACCTTCTCAGAGGAAGATTTTGAATTCGCCAAGGGTATTTTCGATTCAGTCGGACGCACCGTGGTTGTACCAGAGCGCCTCTTTGACGGCGTGATCGCCATCAGCGGCAGCAGCCCGGCTTATGTCTACATGATGATCGAGGCCATGGCGGACGCAGGTGTGAAGGAAGGCCTTTACCGTAATACTGCCTATGAGCTGGCCGCGCAGGCCGTGCTTGGCAGCGCGCTGATGGTGCTGCAAAGCGGCACGCACCCTGCTGCGCTCAAGGACGCCGTTTGCTCGCCTGGCGGCACGACCATCGAAGCCGTGGAAGAGCTGGAGCGCAAGGGCTTCCGCGCTGCCATCATGGATGCTATGAAAGTGTGCGCGCAAAAATCGCGCGATATGTCTAAGTAATCCGCGTCATTTTTGTGCATTATAACCACAGAAGGGGAGTATCACTTTGTCTGAAACCCAACCCCGCAAGAAGGTCAACATCTATACAGACGGCGCCTGCTCCGGCAATCCCGGCCCGGGCGGCTGGGGATGCATCCTGGAATTTGGCCCCCATACCAAGGAGCTCAGCGGCTACATGGAGGGCACGACCAACAACCGAATGGAGCTGCTTGCAGCCATCAGCGGTCTGGGCGCGTTGAAGGAACCCTGTGATGTGACCCTGTATTCGGACAGCAACTATCTGGTGCAGGCCTTTAACGATCACTGGATCGACGGCTGGCAGCGCCGGGGATGGAAGACCTCCAACGGCACGCCCGTGGAGAATCAGGATCTCTGGGCGATTCTGCTGCTGCAGACGCGCAAGCATCGCGTGACCTTTGTGAAGGTCAAGGGGCATGCAGATCATCCGCAGAACAACCGCTGCGACGCGCTGGCGACAGGCGCCATCAAGGAATGGCGACGGATCAATGCATTGGAAGAAGAATGAACGCCTCCCGGAATGTCCCATAAGTCGGATATTCCGGGCCTTTTGAACCTCAAAGCGTCCGCAGAGTAGGGGTACTCAGAAACCTTTAACTATTCGCTAAACCACAGTTTTACGAATAGTTTGGTGTATTTTCACCGGAAAGGAGGGCTTTATGGTTGATCAGCTGTCATACCGCGAGCAGATCGACGCAGATCGCATCCAACGTATCCGCGACATTTCCCGCGAGCTGCCGCAGGCCTGCGGAGATTTTCTGCGCGCAATCGCCGTCACAACCGGCACCTTCACACGCCTGGCATACGCCATTGACCTGAAGACCTTCTTTCACTTTCTTCAGCTTGAACGCGTACGCTTTGCGCAGAAGCCGCTGTACTCCTTCAACGATGAAGATCTGGCGAGCCTGACACAGAGCGATCTGACTGCCTATATCGATTACCTCACCTTCTATTACAAAGACGATCCAGATGGCGACCAGCCACGCGCGCTGACAAACCATGAGTTTTCCATCAAGCGAAAGCTCTGCGCCATCCGCACCTTCTACGATTACCTCTTCAAGAATCACCGCATTCCCGCCAACATCACAACCCTCGTTCCGCTGCCGAAAATCCACGAAAAACCCATCATCCGCCTGACTCTGGACGAAATGCGCCGCATGCTGGAGCAGGCCGCTACCGGTGACGATCTGACCAAACATCAGCAAGCTTACCACAAGCTTACAGTGAAGCGCGATTATGCGTTGATATCCCTGTTTCTGGGCACTGGTGTTCGTGTATCCGAATGTGTTGGCATCAATATATCCGATGTGGACCTGGAGAACAACGCGTTTCTGGTCACGCGCAAGGGCGGCAACCAGGTGGTGCTGTATTTCCCGCCCGAGGTCGCCGAGGCCCTGGCGGAATACATGCTGGAGCGCGAAAAGATTGAGACACTCCCCGGCCATGAGGATGCGCTCTTCCTGTCCCTTCAAAAGAGGCGCATCACGCAGCGTGCCGTGCAGAATATCGTCAAAAAGTACGCCTCTGTTGCCGCGCCGCTCAAGCCGCGCATCAGTCCGCATAAGCTGCGCAGCACCTTTGCAACCAACCTCTACAACAGCACCGGCGATATCTACCTTGTGGCAGACGTTTTGGGGCATTCCTCCGTGGATACGACCCGTAAGCACTACGCTGATATGACGGACGCCCGCCGCCGCATGGCTGCAGAGCACGTTGATCTGCCGAGCTTTGACGACGCCTCCGGATCGCAGTCCGAAAACAAAGAATGACGCTGACCACACTCAGTCAGCGTCATTTTCTTTCAGGAAGATCCCGGAGATCGTCACCGCACGGTAATCTGTTGAGCCATCCAGGCCCAGGCAGCGCATGCAATTGTCACACTTCTTGCTCGGATCCAGGTCACAACGATCGCATTCGCCGCAATCATCGCAAAGCTTCCGGTCATTGAGCACACACATTTTGATTTCAGACATGTCTGTTCACCTCAAAGCCATTATATCACAAAACAAATTCTTCTGCAAGATCATCGAACAACTGTTTGATTTTTTCTTCAATCTGTGTTATACTGTACAAGAAAATACATGCAAAGGTGGTATATGCAATGCAGAGGCCTCGCGGCGACAATCAGCAGCGCATTCTTGACTTTATCAAATCCGAAATTCAGACCAAGGGCTATCCCCCGTCCGTGCGCGAGATCGCCAATGCCGTGGGACTGAAGTCCACCTCCACCGTACATGGTCACCTTCAGCGCCTTGAAAAGCGCGGCCTGCTCCATCGCGACGCCATGAAGCCCCGTGCCATGGAGGTCGTGGGCGATCCGAATTTTGTGCGCAACAACAGCACCGCCGTGCCCGTCATCGGTCGCGTGACGGCAGGCATGCCCATTCTTGCCGAGGAGAACCTGGATGAATACGTTGCCATTCCCGAGGTTATGCTGGGCGAAGGCGAGCATTTCATCCTGCTTGTCCGCGGCGATTCGATGATTGAGGCAGGCATCCTTGATGGCGATTACATCGTGGTTCGCCGTGCTTCCGAGGCTCTCAATGGCGAAATTGTCGTTGCGATGATTGACGATTCTGCCACCGTCAAGCGCTTTTACAAGGAGAATGGCCGCTTCCGTCTGCAGCCCGAGAACCACACCATGGCCCCTATCTATGCCGATGATGTGACCATCCTGGGCAAGGTTGTGTCCCTCTATCGTCTGGTTCGTTGATCTGTTTACAGCAAAATCTCTACATCAGTTTATGAAAACCTTGCAATCGGTTATTTTGTATGCTATACTGAGCAT
>JBGVOA010000162.1:0-2662 GCA_045126095.1 Christensenellales bacterium
GATGGCGCTGCTGACCGTGATGAAGGGCATCCCGCTGGCCTACAACAAGGACATGCAGGAGGACAAGGAGGCCTTCTTCGACGCGCGCGACACGCTGGTGAAGGGCCTGACGGTGTTCACCGCGATGCTCAAGACCTGCACCTTCCGCAAGGAGGTCATGGAGCGCGGCGCGTCCGGCGGCTTCACCAACGCCACCGATGCGGCGGACTACATGGTCAAGCATGGCGTTCCCTTCCGCGACGCCCACGAGGTGGTGGGCCGCCTGGTGGCGCACTGCCTGAATGAGAACAAGGCGCTGCTGGACCTGTCGCTGGAGGAGCTGAAGCAGTTCCATCCGGTGTTTGAGGCGGATGTGTTTGAGGATCTGTCGATGCTCTCCTGCGTGGAGAAGCGGCGCATCCCCGGCGCGCCCGCGCCTGACATGGTGCAGCTGGCCATCAACAAGGGCAGGGAAGCCCTGATGGCCTGAGACAAGCGCGTCCGCGATGGAAGAAAACGCCGCCCGACTTCGTTTGATGTATAGCAAGTTGACCAAAGCAAAGGAGGCGTTGATCTGTGAAACGTTTAGCTCTTGTACTGATGGCTGTGGTGCTGCTCCTTGCAGCTCCTGCCCTTGCCGCCACGCCTGTCCCCATGAGCACGGCGGAGATCCCCGTGATTCCGGCAGCTCCGGCGGCACCCCGGGTGGTGCGGGCGGTGCAGTCCGGCGCAACGGCGTCCATCACCTTTGACCGCGATCTGCCCCGGGAGATGCTGCTGAATTTCGTCGCGCTGGATGGCCAGGGCCGGGTGACTGCTGTCCGCTACGGCCAGGAGGGCCGCGCCTACACCACCCAGGAACTGCCTGTGGACGGCCAGTGGCTGCGCATTGATCTGGCCTGGGTGGAGGGGGACGTGAACGCCACCGCCCGCTACAACATCGCCGGCGGACTGACGCAGCTCACCCGGTTTGACGAGGATTTCAACGAGTTTGTGTACACGGCGGACAGCGCATTCAGCGAGTTCCGCGATGAGAACAGCGGCGTGTGGACGCGCTTTGACGAAAATGGCGCCGCCGCGCTGTATTCCTATGAGGCCCAGGGCATGCGCGTCTGGTTTGATATGGCGGGCAACGTCTGCTGGGCTACCTACTCCGACGGCCAGTATGCCGTCACCTGGGAGCCCGGCGAGGGCTGGTTCATCGACGCGCCTATGGGCAAGCTGGTCGTCCGCCTCGACCTTGACCCCAGCCGCGTCAGCCCGCTGGTGATCGTGGCGGAGCCGTCGCCCACGCCGGAGGTTGTGTGGTACCCCAACAATACCATCAGCCTGGCGGGCCTGAGCCTGCAGGAGGCCAGCACGCGCCTGCCGGATAAGTGGTACAACGTGATTCCGATCGACCTGACCCGCCAGGGCCGCCAGACGTACTTCCTGACCATCAGCAACGCGCGGTTCATCGGCGAATGCTATGTGGACGTGTGGGGCGATGAGGTGGTGGTGACCTGCCAGCTGATCGACCGCAGCGGCATTGAGCTGATCAGCGAGTATGGCCGCTGGTTCACGCGGCTTTCGCAGGTGACGAGCAGCAGCATTGAGTCGATGCAGGGCGGGTTTACGTTTGGCGAGCCGGTGTCCATCAGCCGGGAGCTGGATGGTGCGGATGTGGCGCTGCTGTTCATCCGGAGCAAGGCGACATACCGGCAGCCCTTCCGCGATGGGACGGAGCTGACGCGGTATTGGCGCAACACGCCGGAGTGGAAGCAGTTCCGCAAGGATCTGACGACTCTGATGCCCTACGTCGAGCGCTAAAACCGCCCCACGCGGGAGCAACTCCAACCGAAGGCGCTCAACTCAATCGCGAAAACGGGTCAAGGGGCGAAGCTCCTTGCGCAGATGCAAGGCCGCGCAGGCCTTGCCCGCCGGAGGCACGCAGCACACCCACCCAACCCGCAAGGAACCCATCCCCAAGCGAAGCTGCCCCCCGCCCCATGACGCCTTTGAACGATCTCCGATCGTTCAAACAGTCCGCGCAACTCAAAAGGAAAAGTCAACAAGGTACAGTAACCAAATCAGCTGCACCCAACACCCCATCTGCAAGGAAAACCACCCCGCCAAACGGAGGAATCACCATGTATTTCGCCCCAACGCCCATCCCCCTGAAGGACGGCCGCATCGCCGTCCTCCGCAGCCCTGACCCCGTGAAGGACGCGGCAGACCTTGTTCAGTACCTGCATGACACCGCTGCCGACACCCCCTTCGTGCTGCGTACGCCCGAGGAGGTCACCATGACCGTGGAGGGCGAGGAGCGCTTCCTGGAGGCCGTGGTGGATTCCGATTACGACTGCATGATCCTTTGCGAGGTGGACGGCCGGATCGCGGGCAACTGCCATTTGTCCTTCATGGGCAAGAGGAAGGTGCGCCATCGCTGCTCGGTAGCCATCGCCCTCAGGAAGGAATTCTGGGGCCTGGGCATCGGCACGGCTATGTTTGCGGAGATGATCGCCATGGCCGAAGGGCGCGAGGACGTGACGGTGATGGAGCTGGAGTTCATCGAGGGCAACGCCCGCGCCCGCGGCCTGTACGAGAAGATGGGCTTCCGCATCGTGGGCATGCACCCCGACGCCATCCGCCAGGAGGATGGTACGCTCCTGGCGCTCTACCTGATGCAGCGCCCTGTGTGAGG
>JBGVOA010000163.1:0-7493 GCA_045126095.1 Christensenellales bacterium
CACTTTCCGCAGCTGAAAGAGCGCTACCAGGTCATGAGCGTCCCCTGCCTGGTCGTGAATGATGATCAGGTCGCCTTTGGCAAGAAGAACATCCGGCAGTTGCTGGCCCTTCTCGGGGCTGACGCGTGAAGCCGGATCTCCATGAACATCGCAGGGAGGAATCAGCCATGATCGAACAGGATACCATCCGCCTGCTGCGGGAGTGCGACGCAGGGGTGAAGATGGGCGTTTCGTCCATCGAGAGCGTGGTGGAGCGCATCAAGTCCGACAGCTTCCGCCGGGTGCTGGTGGAAAGCCGCCATCAGCACGACAAGCTGGACAGGGAAATCCAGCAGGAGCTCGCCCGCTACCAGGACGACGGCAAGGAGCCCAGCCCCATGGCCAAGGGCATGTCCTGGATGAAGACGAACGCCATGCTGATGATGAAGCCCGACGACCAGACCATCGCCGACCTGATGACCGACGGCTGCAACATGGGCGTCAAGTCGCTGCACAAGTACCTCAACGAGTACAAGGCCGCCGACGAAGGCTCCAAGGAGATCGCAAAAAAGCTGGTCAACCTGGAGCAGAAGCTGGCGGTGGACATCCGCTGCTATCTTTGAGGCGCAGGCGGACATTGCCGGTTGACTCCAGCCGTCCGGCGCGCTATAATGGATGCGGCAAATGAATAGCCGGTGTATCTGCGCAGCGATGCGCGGTGCGAAGCACTTGGAAGGTCGGGCCCTGGCCCGACTAACGAGCGTCAATGCTTGCATTGACCGAGTGTAGCCAGCGCTGCCTGAAAGGCAGAGATGGCCGCGCCACAGGAATCGGATGAGAGTTCCGAGCTATCCCAGTAACCGTGAAGCTGACGAGCACGCGATGAAGCCACTGCGAAAGCGGGAAGGTGCGTGTGGGAAAAAATCCCCTCCGGATTCGTCATTCGGGCGTTGCCCGACTACCGGAGTCGGATGAAGCCAAGCCGGGAGACTTGTTTACACCGTGATTACATCATTCCCCTGGGGATGGGATATGCGATGGGCTGACCGCCCCTTCTTTGTGTGCGATGCAAAGGGCGGTCGGCTTATTCAGCGTTCCTCAGGGAGGGGCGCTGTTTCTTTTGGCGTCCCTCTCGCTGCTTCATTTGCACAAAACTGAGGAGGGACTGTCATGTCCAAGAAAATCGTTACCCTTTTGCTGGCTCTGCTGATGCTGCTGAGCCTGTCCGCTGCCGTGGCGGACGAGATCGTCGTCACCGATATGTTCGACCGCCGGATCACCCTGTCCGGCCCGGCGCAGCGCATCGTGGTGATGGAGCCCGCCGACTGCGAGATCCTCTGCGCCCTGGGCTGCGAGGAGCGCATCGTCGCCCGCGGCCTCTACTGCGATTACCCCGCCTCCGTCACGGTGCTGCCCGCGCTGCAGTCCGGCTCCAACACCAATGTGGAGGAGCTGCTCGCCCTCATGCCGGACGTGGTCATCATGAGCGGCATGGATCACCCCAAGGAGCAGGTGGACATGCTGGAAAGCTGCGGCGTGAAGGTGGTGTGCACCTACGCCGCCAGCATCCCGGAGGTCTATGAGGCCATCGGCCTGCTGGGCCAGGTGACAGGCGAGACCGACGCCGCCCAGGCCATCGTCGCCGACATGCAGGCGACCTTTGCGGACATCGCCGCCAAGGCCACAAAGAGCGACGCAACCATCTACTTCGAGGTCATGCCCCTGGAATGGGGCCTGTGGAGCGCGGGCTCCGGCACCTTCATGCAGGAGCTGGCGGAGATGTGCGGCATGTCCAACGCCTTCGCCGACCTGGAGGGCTGGCAGCCCATCAGCCAGGAGCAGGTCATCGCCCGCGACCCGGATTACATCGTGCTGGTGACCGGCATGGGTGAAAACGCCGCTGCCGAGGTCATGGGCCGCCCCGGCTGGGAGAATATCACCGCCGTGCGCGAGGGCCGCGTCTACAACGCAGATTCCTATATGCTGACCCGTCCCGGCCCCCGCCTGAAGGAGGCCGCCCTCAACCTGTACGCCTTCCTGACGGGCGCCCAATAATCCCCACGACCCCGGGAGAGCCGCGCACACCGGCTCTCCCGCCAACATCAGCATGAAAAACACATCCGAACGCCTTCCCCTCTGGGGATATCTTCCGCTGACGGTCCTTTTGGCCGCAGCCTTCCTGCTGAGTATCTGCATCGGCAGCGTCAACCTGCCCCTTGCCGACACCCTCTCCTGCCTCCGGAGCCTCCTGACAGGCCAGGAGGCCCCCGCCACCATGGCCAGGGGCATCATCCTCAACCTGCGCCTGCCCCGCGCGCTCAACGCGGCGCTCACGGGCGCGGCGCTCTCCCTGAGCGGCGCAGCGATGCAGGGCCTGCTGCGCAATCCGCTGGCGGACGGCTCCACGCTGGGCGTGTCCTCCGGCGCATCGCTGGGCGCGGTGCTGTCCCTGGCCTTCGGCTTCGGACTGACCGGCGGCGCGCTGGGCTCCACCGCCCTCACGGCGATGCTCTCCGCCTTCCTGTCGCTGCTGGTCATCCTCGCCCTGGCCTGGGCGCTGGATCGCTCGCTGTCCACCAGCAGCATCATCCTCATCGGCGTCATCTTCTCCATGTTCGCCTCCAGCCTCATCAGCCTGGTTGTCTCTTTCGCCGGGGACAGGGTGCGCGCCATCACCTTCTGGACGATGGGCTCCCTGGCCAGCACCAACCTGAGCCACGCGAAGCTGCTGACGGGCGCGCTGCTTGTGGGCGGCGGAGCGATCCTGCTCCACGCGCGGGAGCTGAACGCCTTTGCCATTGGCGAAGAGAACGCGCGGCACATCGGCGTGAACGTCCGCCGGGTGAAGCTGGTCGTGCTGGCAGCGGTGGCGGCGCTCATCGGCGTATGCGTGTCCGTGGGCGGCACCATCGGCTTTGTGGGGCTTGTGGTGCCCCATATGGTGCGTCGGCTGACCGGCCCCAATCACCGCCGCCTGCTGCCCGCCTCGCTCTTTGCCGGTGCGATTTTCCTCCTGCTGGCAGACCTGGCCGCCCGCACGCTCCTGCGGCCCATTGAGCTTTCCATCGGCGTGGTGACCTCCCTGGTGGGCGCGGCCGCCTTCCTCGTCATTCTCTGCCGCACCAGAAAGGGGGGCCGTCCATGCTGACCTGCGAGCACGTTTCCGTCCGCCTGGGCGGCAAAACCATCGTCGACGACCTCAGCTTCACCCTGCACGAGGGACAGTGGCTGATGCTGGCCGGGCCCAACGGCGCAGGCAAATCCACGCTGATCCGCGCCGTCGCAGGCAGCGTGCCCTGCACAGGGAGCATCCGGCTGAACGGGTGCGACCTGCGCCGCATGAAGCCCGCCCAGCGCGCGCGCCAGATCGGCATCCTGGCCCAGCAGAACGCCGCCGGATACGCCTTCACCGTGGAGGAGCTGGTAGGGCTGGGCCGTTACGCCCACGCCCGCAGCTTCCTCACCCACCGGGACGATGGGCAGGCGCAGATCGAAAGCGCGCTGGAAATGACCGGCCTGACGCAGCTGCGCCGTGCCAGCCTGCTGACCCTCTCCGGCGGCGAGCTGCAGCGGGCCTTCCTGGCGCAGGTTTTCGCCCAGGACCCGCAGCTGCTCATCCTGGACGAGCCCGCCAACCACCTCGACCTGCGCTACCAGCAGCACATCTTCACCCTCATCGCCCAGTGGCTGCAGCAGCCGGGGCGCGCGGTGCTCTCCGTCGTGCATGACCTGAGCCTGGCGCGCCGCTTCGGTACCCACGGGGTACTGATGCACGGGGGCCGTTGCGTCGCCCAGGGCCACATCGCCAGCGTAATGGCCCCGGAAAACCTGCAGGCCGTTTATGGCCTGGACGTGCATGGCTGGATGCGCGAGATGCTTTCCCAGTGGACATGAATACAGCCCCGGCGGAGGCGAACTCCGTCGGGGCCTCTTCGTACCGCCGCGTCAGCAGCAGCTGGGCTGGGTGGAGCCTGCGCAGCACTCCGTCAGCGGCAGGCCGGTATTGAACGCGTAGAAGTTGCGCGCATCCATCTGATCCTTGACGATCTCCAGGCCCTCGGCAAAGCGCTGGTAATGGACGATCTCGCGCTGGCGCAGGTAGCGCAGCACATCGATCACATCCGGATCATCCGCCTGATGCAGCAGATGTTCATACGTGGTGCGGGCCTTCTGCTCTGCTGCCAGGTTCTCATGCAGATCCGTGATGGGGTCGCCCTTGGACTGCATGCCCGCAGCGCTGTAAGGCATGCCGGCGGCGGAGGTGGGATACACGCCCGCGCCGTGGTCGACGAAATAGGCGTCGAAGCCACCCTTGGTCAGATCGTCGCAGGAGAGGTTTCGCGTCAGCTGATGCACCATCGCGCCCACAATTTCGAGATGCCCGAGCTCCTCTGTGCCAATGTCTGTCAGCAGGCCCTTGAGCTTGTCGCAGGGCATCGAAAAGCGCTGGCTCAGATAGCGCAGGGACGCGCCCAGTTCGCCGTCCGGGCCGCCGTACTGGCTGATGATGCGAGCCGCCATGGCCGGGTCGGGGCGAGTGATGCGCACGGGATACTGAAGTTTCTTTTCATAAACAAACACAGCCGCTTACCTTCCTTTCACGCTCAGTCGCCGCACTTCTGGCACTCCCAGGGCCAGGGACCGTCCGTCCAGCCCCAGCAGCTGCCGCAGCCTTCGTCGTCAAGGAAAGTGGTGGCGTAGTTAGGCTCCTCCGCCTCGCTGCACAGGCGGCGGAAAAGGGCCAGTGCCTCCTGATCCTCCGGGTGGGTGTTCAGGTACAGGCGGAGATCCCACGCCGCAAAGGCGGACTGCTGCTCGCAGGTGGAGCAGTTGCTGTAGCCGGGGCAGCGACCGTTCATAGGCTTGTGCAGCTCCGGAAACAGCGTACCGGTGCGCAGGGCGCTTTCGGACTCAAACACATCCGCCAGCTTCTGCTTTACCGCATGCACGATGCCCACGCCCGCGTTGCGCCTCTGATACGCGTCAGAGTTATCCTCGCAGCTGCACTTGTCGCCGCTGCGATTCCGGTTCGCAGGGCACTCCTCCTCGCAACCGCACCTGTCATTGCTGCGATTCCGGTTCGCAGGGCACTCGTCCTGGCAGTCGTACTTGTCGCCGCTGCGATTCCGGTTCACGGGGCATGCATCACTGCAGCCGCAGTCGCGGCGGATGCGGGTATTCTCCGGGCAGCACTGCACGCGGTGTCCCGTCGTGAAGCTGGCAGGGCAATCGTCGCAATTGCCGCGGCGTTCCCGGGAGGCCGTCTCCGCACAGGCGCAGTCGGCACGGGCCGTCTTCTCGGTGGCGCGCACCACGCCGCCCTGGCAGCCACAGCGGGCGCAGCCATCACAGCCACGGTTCGCGCAGCCACAGCGGCCGCACAGCCAGGCGCCATCCGCGCACCAGCCCTCCGCACAGCCGCAGCCCCTGGCATTCAGGTTGACAAAATCCGCTTCGTTGGTGGAATTCCATTTATTCTGCATGCAAAAAGCACTTCCTCTCGTCACAGGCGATGGCCGGAGCCATCTTGCAGCGGGCGGTTTCGTTCCGTCCGCTGCTTCAACCTATGCAAGGGAAGCGCTTTTGTGTTTATTTCCGCTCGTACCCGAAGTGGCGCACGATCATATCCGCCACCGCATCGGGGGAAAGCTCCGTGTTGTCAATCCGCAGGTACCGCTCCGGGGCGATGCCCAGCCGCCGGACGATCTCCCCCGGCTCCGACACGCAGCGGTAACGGCTCTCCGCATCCAGGAAGCGCGCCTCGGACAGCGCCACGTCCCGCTTGCTGGCCTTGTGCTGCAGGCGGTTTTCCGTGTGGTTGCGCACAAGGCGCACCTCCTGCGGGGCGACCAGCTCCACATAGTCCACCTGCGCGCCGGCGTCCTCGTACATCTTCGACAGGCGGCGGACGTACTCCTCATCGTAGGGCACGTCAAAAGCCCAGATGAAGGTGAAGATAAGACCGTAGTTGTCCGTTTTGGCGAACTCCTCGAACACCACCTGCCGCAGACGCTCCACCGCCGCGCCGTTGTACGCACCGAAGAGCTCAATCACCGGCTCGATGGTCATGTGGTTGTGGAAGAGCTTCATGGGCGTGAGGCGGCTGACAGCCTGGCCAACGGTCATCTTGCCGGCAGCATGGGCCCCGAAAATAAAGAGCAGTCTCATTCTGCGACCTCCTTCCGGATGCGGTCAAGGCTGGCGTTCATTTCATCAAAGCGGACCGAGCCGTCCGCATTGAGGGCCGTGGCTTCACAGGTGAAGTCGCCGGTGTAGCCCATGCCACGCACAAATGCAAAGAACCGGTCGAAGTCGACGTGCCCCCGGCCCAGGGCCTTGGCGCTCATGTTGGCCCAGTCGATGTGTCCGCCCGCGTAGTCGTTGACGTGGAAGTGGGCGATGTGCGGGATCAGCCATGCGTTTTCCGGCTCGTACAGCGCCTCCAGCTGACTGTGGAAGGCCGCCATCTTCGTATCGAAGGTGAAGCGGATGCCGGGGTATGCTTCCGCCAGCGCCCGCATGTGGGTCATGGGATCAACCGTGTTGCACAGCACGTTCTCCACCGTGAGGGTGAGGCCGTATTCCTCCGCAATGTCCAGCAGCGCGGGGTATGCAGCGATGTTTCGGTCAATGTGCCGATCGCTGGCCTGCCCCGACCACAGGTGCAGCACCAGCAGCCTTGCGCCCATAGCCTTTGCCAGAGCGCAGTCCGCACGGAACAGAACCTGCGCGTCGGCGAAGTTGTCCTGACTGACCCATTCGCCGATCTGTTTGGTCATGTGGTACACCGGTACGTCATAGGGCGCAAGGGCACGGAGGAGGCCTTCCTCATGCCCGCCATGCCAGCTCTGGTACATCATGAATTCCAGCCCGTCGCACCGCAAATGGGGCATGATGCCCGCCAGCAGGCTGTCGTCGCGGTTGTTGGCCTTTGCAATGATCGCTCCGGTGGAGCAGAGAATGCGGCGCATCAGCTTTTTCTCTCCTTCCTGCGTGCGTTTTCCTTCCATTCGTTGATCTCCGCCAGCCGGTCGGCAAAGCGGCTTTCGAGGCCCTCCCGGGTGGGGCGGTAATAGCTGCGGCCCCGCAGGCTCTCCGGCAGGCACTCCATGGCGGTCAGCTTGTCCTTCGTATCGTGGGCATACTGGTAGCCCTTTCCGTAGTCCAGCTGCTTCATGAGGGTCGTGGGAGCGTTGCGGATGTGCAGCGGCACCGGGTCGGCAATCTGCTCCGCCGCGTCCTTCTTCGCGCTTTCATAGGCCACATAGAGGGCGTTCGACTTGGGCGCCAGGGACATATGGGTCACCGCCTGGGTCAGGTGGACGGAGCATTCCGGCATGCCTATGAAGTGGCAGGCCTGGTACGCCGCCACGGCGATTTCAAGGGCGCGCGGGTCCGCCAGACCGATATCCTCTGAAGCAAAGCGGGTGACGCGCCGCGCGATGTAGAGGGGATCCTCCCCGCCCTCCAGCATCCGGCACATCCAGTAGATCGCCGCGTCCGGGTCGGAGTTG
>JBGVOA010000164.1:0-5907 GCA_045126095.1 Christensenellales bacterium
GCTGGCCGACCTGACCAACTACCTGATGCTGGAGATGGGCCAGCCCATGCACGCCTTCGACAGCCGCAAGGTTGAAAGCATCCGCATCAAGCGCTTCGCCGAGCCCTTCACCTTCCAGACCCTGGACAAGGTGGAGCGCAATATTGACGAGAACACCCTGATGATCTGCAACGGCGACAAGCCCGTGGCCATCGCCGGCATCATGGGCGGCTTCGACTCCGAAATCGTGGCCGACACCACCAGCCTCACCCTGGAGTCCGCCACCTTCGATGCGGCTTCTGTCCGCAAGTCCACCGTCCGCCTGGCCCATCGTACCGACGCTTCCGCCCGTTACGAGAAGTCCCTGGACCCCGAGATGACCGTGCCCGCCATCGCCCGCTTCGTCAAGCTTCTGCAGGACGCCGATGCCGGCATGCGCGTGACCTCCTGCCTGACCGACGAGCGCGCCTTCCAGTACCCCCAGATCACTCTGGACTTCGACAAGCGCTTCGTGGATCGCTACACCGGTATCGAGATCAGCGACGAGCACATCGTGTCCACCCTGACCGCCCTGGGCTTCGTGGTCCGTCAGGACGGCGACAAGTTCTCTGTGGACGTGCCCTCCTGGCGCGCCACCAAGGACGTGACCATCAAGGCTGACATCATTGAGGAAATCACCCGTATCTACGGCTACGACAACTTCGATATCCACACCGCGGAGGCCCCCCTCTACCCCGTGCGCGAGCATGTGGAAAAGACCACCGAAAACAAGGTGAAGGACATCCTGGTGAAGCGCTTCGGCCTGCACGAGGTGCACTCCTACGTTTGGCAGTACTCCGATGAGTACAAGAGGCTGGGCATTGAGGTGGAGGACAACATCCGCCTGCTGGGCGCGGCGAACCCCAACATCGAGGTCATCCGCCGCTCCATCGTGCCCACTCAGCTGGTGCAGGTGAAGGGCAACACCGCCTATGCGCCCTCCTTCGGCGTGTTCGAGGTGGGCCGCGTGGCCGACGGCGTGGATGAGATGGGCCTCGCCCGCGAGTACAAGAAGCTCTGCATCACCCTGTTCAGCAAGGTCGAGAGCGTTGAGACGCTGTACTTCAAGCTCCGCGACATGCTGGCCGTCACCGTGGACGACCTGAAGCACAAGCCCCTGACCTGGGTGAAGGCTGATGCCGCCCACTCCTGGGAGCATCCCAAGAACCTGAACAGCATCGTCTGCGACGGCGTGACCCTGGGCACTATCGGCGTGGCGCATCCCGTCGTGAGCAAGAAGATCGACAAGAAGGCCGCCGTCGTCTTCGCAGAGATCGACATTGACGTGCTGTCCCACATCGGCGCTGAGCGCATCAAGTACGTCGAGCCCAGCCGCTTCCCCGGCATGGAGCAGGACCTGACCTTCATCTGCGATAAGTACGCGCCCATCAAGGCCGCCATTGACGCGGCGAACAGCCCCCTGGTGAACAAGGTGGCTGTCGTGGGCACCTACACCGATGATGCAGGCAAGTCCATCACCGTGCGCATCTTCTTCTCCCACGCCGAGCGCACCCTCACCCGTGAGGAAGTGCAGGAGGTGGTCGACGGCATCGTCGCTGACCTGGAGAAGCAGGGGATCGTGATCAAAAAGTAATCCTGTGGCCCCCGCAGCCAATACAGCGGGGGCTTTTTCTGTGGAATTTTGCGGAGCTGTTTAACATTTTCTCCTCTCATTCGTCTATATGAATGTAAGCGGTCAGCGCTGCCTCGCAAGGTGGTGATGGCCGGGCACATAGGTCGGCCGCAAGGCCGAAGCTGGAGGTGATGACCTGATGAGCGCTGTTCAGGACCCGAACAGCAGCAGGGAAGCGCGACTCAACGAACTGATGCTGACCCATGAAAAGGAGCTGACGAGGCTGTGCTGCCTGTACCTGCACGATGCGCTGCTGGCGCAGGATGCGGTGCAAGAAACCTTCCTCAAGGCCTACCGGAGGCTGGACAGCTTCCGGGGCGAGGCGAGCGAAAAAACGTGGCTGTACCGCATCGCCGTCAACACCTGCCGGGATATGGCCCGGGGCGGGTGGTTCCGGCATGTGGACAGGGCAGTGGAGATCGAGAACCTGCCCTTGCCCGCTTCTCCGCCCAGCGCGGAGCACATCGCGCTGACCTCCGCCATCATGGGTCTGCCGAAAAAGCACCGGGAAGTCGTGCTGCTGCACTGCGATCAGGGATTGACCGTGAGGGAGACGGCAAAGGCGCTGGGGATCACCGCGCCCGCCGTCATCAACCGATTGAAAAAGGCGCGGGCTGCACTGTCAAGCGCGCTGGGGGAGGGGGACGCATGAAGGACGTAACCAACCAGGCCGTTCGCGCGGCCATTGACGATTGCCTCTCCGGCGTGGAAAGCATGCCCTCCGTTCGCGCTCAGGTGCTGAACCAGGTGAGAGGAGAAGTCAAAGTGAAAAAGAAGCTTTCTGTGGGTATCGTATTTGCAATGCTGCTGACCGTCCTGATGGCGGGAGCGGCGCTGGCAGCGGGGCTGGGGCTCTTCGGCCAGATCGGCGAGAGGGAGAATTCGGACGCACGTCTGCCGGCGCTGGAGCGGGTGGCCGAGAGCGTCGGCGCATCCTTCACCACCGATGACGGCGTGACCATCACCATCGACCAGGCCTACTACGATGGCAACCGTGTGTTCATTTCCTACACCAAGACCGGCCCCTTCGACCTGCTGTCGATGGGCGAGGGCATACCGGAGAATCTGGGCGAGTGCGACTGGGCGCTGCCGGGGGAGAAGTTCGGTGATTCCCT
The DNA here is from genome assembly GCA_045126095.1 of Christensenellales bacterium. GTDB lineage: Bacteria > Bacillota > Clostridia > Christensenellales > Aristaeellaceae > UBA11524. The sequence continues at coordinate 2,767 of JBGVOA010000164.1, forward strand.
GGGCATTGACGGCCCTGACCACCAGCTCATGGTCGCCCATCTGGACGGCAGCGCGCCCCGCTGGGCCAAGCGGATCTACGTCAGCACGCATGATGGCCTGCGCAGCGGCGACACGGATCTGGAGATCATTGGCGGCGAAACCTACCTGACGGAGGACGGTACGCTGGTGGGCTGGAAGGAGTGCGTGGTGCCGGAGGAGATTGCGGCGGAGGAACTGGTCGTCAGCATTGGCACCTTCACCACCGCCACCACCTATTACCAGGATGAAACGGGTCTGTACCTTTACTACGGTGACTGCCCTGCGGCGGTGTGGCATCCCTTTACCGTGAAGAAGGACACGACCGGCGGCCAGCAGCTGGTGGGCGAGTCCGCCGGCGAGGGCTGGACGGCCCAGGCGACTCTGACGGCCAGCGCCATTGATATCAAGGGCGAGCTCATCCTCTCCTGCCCGCAGGACTGGGTCGAAATCGAGCGCACCTGGGAAAATCCGAAGGGTCTCAACTACATCGGCGAGTGGCACGTTTACATGGACGGCGTCCGGGATAAGGACGGCGGCGTCGAGTGGGTCAGCTCCGGTGTGGATGGCCAGCTGACCTTTGGCCTGTGCTGCAAGGTGGATGCTGCCGTGAAAACGATCCGGCTCGTCCCCGTTTACAGCAAGACGGGCGAAAGCATGGCCGAGGCCATCACCCTGAAAATTGCGGAATAACCAAGACCTATGGCGCTGGGCTTTGCGGCTCAGCGCCGCTTTTTCTGCCGAAGCAGCATCCTGGGGGGATGGTTGCGCAGAAAAAGTCGGGCAGAATGCGGGCGGATGTGCTATGATGGTCTCATCATCAGCAAGGAGGAGACCCCCATGCAGACCATCCAGGAGGGCATCCGGGCGGCCATCGACTACATCGAAGCGCACCTGACCGACGAAATGGACGTGCACGACGTGGCAGCGCGCGCCTACGTCAGCGCATTCCACTTCCAGCGCATCTTCACCGCCCTGTGCGGTATGCCCCTGGGTGAGTACGTCCGCTGCCGTCGCCTGACCCTCGCTGCGCAGGAGCTCACGCGCGGGGGAAAGGTCATCGACGCAGCCATGAAGTACGGCTACGACTCGCCGGACAGCTTCACCCGGGCCTTCCGCCGCTTTCATGGCGTGGTGCCCTCGCAGGCCGGGCTGCCGGGCGTGATGCTGCGCTCCTTTGCGCCGATGAAATCTGAGGACGCACCGGAGGCAAGACAGAAGATGGAATACCGGATCGAAACAAAGGAAGCCTTCACCGTGGTGGGCTTCACGCGTCATTTCCATAACGAGACCAGCTACCAGGAGATCCCCGCATGGTGGGACGAGATGCTGCAAAAGGGCATGCCGCTGGACGGCGTGTTCGGCGTGTGCATCGATGCAGACGGCTGTGAGTTCGACTACACCATCGCCGACCCGTATGAGGCGGGGCGGGATGTGCCGGAGGGCTGCATCACCCGCACGATCCCCGGCGGCGTGTGGGCGGTGTTCCCCTGCACGCTGGCGACACTGCAGGACACGAACACACGGATGTGGCGCGATTGGCTGCCCGCCTGCCGCGAGTACCGCCTGGGCGGCAACTACAACGTTGAGTACTATTTTCCGCTCAACCAGGCCGATCCCCCCAGCAGTCCGGCAGAGCTGTGGCTGCCCATCGAGCCCGTATGACGCAGGCATGGCCGGACAGCACCGGCCGTGCCTTTTTCTGTCCGCCTATTGCGCACTGCGGAATTTTCGCAAAATATGAGCAATACCGGGCTGCTCCTGCATAGCCAGGGCGCGCCATTCCTGGTATACTGATAATACATGCTTCGTTCCCGACAACCACACAGCAGGAGGTCTTCCTATGCATCCCGAAGAGCGCAGAGGCAATCCCCTCAACCCCATTCTCCCCGAGGGGCTCAAGGACAACCGCTTCCCCGATCCGCACATCAAGATTTTCGTCAACCCCGATACCGGGCGCGAGAACATGTACGTCTACGTCGGCCATGACGAGGGCTTCAATCAGTTCATCATGCGGGACTGGTATGTCATGTGGTCGGAGGATCTGGTCAACTGGAACTGTGCCCGATCCCTGAAGCGCGAGGACACCTACATGCCGGCTGACTCCGTCAACTGCTGGGCCTGCGACTGCGTGCAGAGCCCCTGGGACGGCAAGTACTACCTGTACTACTCCAACGCCGGCGACGATACGGGCGTGGCCGTCTCTGACCGCCCCGACGGCCCCTTCGTGGACGCCCGCGGCAAGACGCCCATCCTGCCCAAGGGAATCACGCCCACCAACTCCTACGACCCGGACATCATCCTCCCCGACGAGGACGACCCCAACGCCTACATCCTCTTCGGCTCCGACTGGACGGATCACTACTGGGCCATGCAGCTGGACAGGAACATGGTGGACGTCGTCCCCGGCACGGCCCGCAAGGTGCCCGTCTACCCCGCTGACGGCACGCCCACGGAGCTCCTGGGCCCCCTGCGTTCCGACCAGGCCGAGGTCTTCCGCTACAAGGACACCTGGTACATGTACTGGGCCGGCCGCTACTCCACCAGCAGCAATCGCCTGGGCCCGTACATCTTCCGCGCGGACATCGGCAAGGAAATCCCCCATTACCCCGACGGCCGCTGCTTCATTGACCACGGCTCCTTCCTGGAGTGGCACGGGCAGTGGTTCTATGCCGTCAGCCACGGCACGGAGAGCTGGTCCTTCCGGCAAAGCTGGCTGATGTACGTCCACATGTGTGACGACGGCACGCTGATGCTGGACGAAACGATCCGCCGTTGCGGCGTGGGACAGTACTTCGCCGGTTGGGAGAAGATCGAGGCTGAGTGGTACATGGCCATCACACCGGGGCTGGAAAAGATCGAACTGAAATCGGCGGACGGCACGCACCAGGGCTTTGCCATCGCCCAGAAGGAGGGCACCAACGAGGCCCGCTACCCGCACGTTTACGGCATCCGCCCCGGTAGCGCCCTGACCCTGTCCGCCCGCGGCGAGGGCATGATCGAGGTGCTGGCGGACGGCGCCCCTCTGGGCACGATGCCCATCGCATCTGCGGATTTCGCTGAGACCACCCTGCCCCTGGGCGACCTTGCCGGCGAGCACGACCTGACCCTGCGCCTGACTGGCC
>JBGVOA010000165.1:0-2216 GCA_045126095.1 Christensenellales bacterium
GGAAACGGTTCTGCAGGCGCATCTGCCACAGCCAGCGGCGCTTGAGGCCGTCCGGGCGGACGTTCACGCCGCTGCCGATGATCCCGCCGATCATATCCGGCTGGCGGATCGCCAGCAGCAGCGCCAGGATGCCTCCGTCGCTGAAGCCGTAAACGATGGGCCTTTCAAGCCCCAGCAGGCGGATGAAGTCCGCCACGTCCTGCGCCATGTCGGCATAGTGGTATTCGGCCACCGGGCTGCTCTGCCCGTGGCCACGGCTGTCGATGGCGTAGACGGTGAAGCGCTCCGAAAGCCGCGGGATGGCCGCATCGAAGATGGCGCTGCTCTCGCCGTTGCCGTGCAGGAGGATCAGCGGACGGCCCTCGCCCGCCTTTTCATAATGCAGCGTGACGCTGCCGGTGTTCAGCTCCATGGGCACTCCTCACAGCAGCTCCAGCGCGCGCTTGTACATCGCGTCGAAGGAGCAGCCGCAGCTGCCGCATTCCGCGTCCGCCTGGCGGATGGCAGCAATGAGCGCCTCGCGGTCGTATTCTCCGTTCAGGTATGCATGGGCGGGCTCCGCGATCAGCGGCCAGTCGGAATCGGCGAAGGCGGTCATGATGATGTGCAGCTCGTCCTCCGGGAACCAGCCCTCCGGCAGCCAGGGACGCTGATTCTCCAGCATATCGTTGAACAGCTTCTCGCCCTCCTCCGGGGTGACGGAGGCCATCTGCGGGTCGTTCATGAAGGTGGAAAGGCCCAGCTTGCGGTCGCAGGTCATGGCGGCGCGCAGGGTGTTCTCCTGGTTGCAGACATGGCGGGAGATCAGCGGCAGGATGTTCTCCGGGATCTTCCCGGCGTGGACGGGCTCGATACGGTCGTAGCCAAAGAGGGCGTTGGTCTCCACCACCGCGCCCAGGGGCAGGTTCTCAATTTGACCCCGGTTGGGGATGTTGACGTTGCTCACCAGGTCGCCCAGGCCCAGGATGGCCTTGATCAGCAGGTGCCCTTCCTCGCCGGAGCCCTTGAGGGTCACGGGCTCCGCGCCGGAAATGAGGTCGTCGGAGCGCTTCATGCGGCGGGCGAGGTCATTCACGCGCCAGTCCACCGTGGTCAGGCCGAACTTCCACCGGCGCACGGTCTCTGGATCGCGGGTGTACCACGGGGGCAGGAACTCCGCCAGGTGGCGGTCGCCGGCAGCGGCGATGGCTCCGTAGCGGCGGAAGAGATCGAACTTCACCCGCTGGGCGGAGGCGAAGGAGTTGTTCATCCAGTTGTCATCCTTGCCCTCGTCAAAGCCGTCCTGATACTTCTCGCAGAACTGCGCGTACAGCGGGAACAGATCCATTCCCCGCCAGGTCGCGCGGGTCAGCCAGGTGAAGTGGTTGATGCCCACCACGGTGGTGTACAGGTCCTGGCGCTTCACGTCGTCGGCAATGCCCATGTCCCGGAGCATCGCGCACAGCAGCCCCTGCGTGCCGAAAACCTCATGGCAGCAGCCAAAGGCCTTGATGCCCGGGAAAACCTCATACAGCGTGCGGATGCACAGTGTCATGGGGTTGGTGTAGTTGATGACCCACGCATCGGGCGCATAGTCGCGGATGGCCTGGCCGATTTCCACAAACATGGGAATCGTGCGCATCGCGCGCATGAAGCCGCCCGGGCCGACGGTATCGCCAACAGGCTGGTACACGCCCACGCGCTCGGGCAGGTGGACGTCGCTGCGCATCTCCTCAAAGGTCGCAGGCAGGATGGAAATGACCACGAAATCTGCGCCGGTGAGCGCCTCGCGCAGGCTGCCGGCCACCTCGTAATCCCAGTGGGACTTGGCGTCCGGGTGGGCGGCGATCTTTTCGCCGATGATCTTGTTGCGCTCGGCCGCCTCGCGGTCGATATCGTACAGGCGGACGGTGCCGGAGAGCTGCTCGTCGCAGGCGATGTCCGTCATGAAGCCCCACGCCCAGCCGCGAGAGCCGCCGCCGATGTAGGCCACCTGCAGCCCGGAAACCCTGTCGCCATGATGCTGAATCATATTTGTAACCCCTTTCACGGTTGCTTTGTTACCATTATAGCGGAAGCCCGGCGGATTGTAAAGTCCATTCTGCCCGGCGTTTTCCACTTGACAGCCCCCGGCCGCGGCGGGTATGATAGTATCATTCCAGCATCGGGGGTGCAGCGTATGTCCGGCCAGTTTTCCCGTTCCGTCGCTCTTCTGCAGGAGGAGGGCTTTGCCCGCC
>JBGVOA010000166.1:0-4937 GCA_045126095.1 Christensenellales bacterium
GCCTGGGCCTTTGCCTCGTCAAGCGCATCCTGGACATGCTGGGCGGGCAGGTTGCCGTTGCCTCTGCTCCTGGCGAGGGCAGCACCTTTTCCGTCACCCTGCCCCTTCAGCCCCCGCCCCACAAGCCCCGACCGGAGGAACAGCTCAATGCGTAAAGAATCCGCCACCAACGCCATCTTTCCGCAGGACATGCAGAGGATGGTGGACGACTTCTTCGTCCTGCAATGCCGCTACAGCGCAGCCATGCGCGAGGTGCAGACGAAGCTGGAAATCCTCGATGAGGAGTTTCACTCCTGCCACCGCCGCAACCCCATCCATCACATCGAGAGCCGCCTGAAGACCATCCCCTCCATGATGGAGAAGCTGCGCCGCAAGTGCTATCCCGTCAGCATGGACAGCGCCGTGGAGAAGCTCTTCGACATTGCCGGTATCCGTGTTGTGTGCAGCTATGTGGAGGACGTGTACACCGTGGCCCGCCTGCTCACCAGCCAGGATGACGTGAAGGTGCTGCATGTGCGCGATTACATCCGCCAGCCCAAGCCCAACGGCTATCGCAGTCTGCATCTGATCCTGGAGATCCCCGTATTCCTGCAGGAGGGTCGCATCAACGTGCCTGTGGAGGTGCAGCTGCGCACCATTGCCATGGACTTCTGGGCCTCCCTGGAGCACTCCATGCGCTACAAGGCCCAGGGCGAGGTGTCGGAGGACATCAGCCGCGAGCTGGTCGAGGCCAGCCAGGACGTCGCCGCCCTTGACCGCCGCATGCAGTCCCTGCATGACCGCATCGAACGCCTGACAGGCAAAGAATCTCACGAATGACGCATAAAGCCCGGCATCCGCGACATACTATCCCCAACAGCAATGTGCAGGGAGGTTGACGCGATGCTGGGCTTTATCTGTGCGCTGATTGCAGGCGCAGCCATGAGCGTGCAGGGCGTGATGAATACGCGTCTGGGCGACAAGGTTGGCGTGCTGGAGACGAACGCCTTTGTGCAGCTGGTGGGCTTTGGCCTGGCGCTGCTGGTGGTCATCTTCTTTGGCAAGGGCAATATCCGGCTTTTGCCGCAGGCGCCGTGGTATTCCTGGCTGGGTGGCGTGATCGCACCGATCATCACGGTGACGGTGATGCTCTCCATCAAGGGGCTGTCCCCTACCGTGGCGATTTCCGCCATCCTGCTGGCACAGCTGACCGTCGCTGCACTGATCGACGCATTTGGCTGGCTGGGGTCAGAAAAGCTGCCCTTCACCTGGCAGAAAGCCGTGGGCGTGGCCCTGATGGCCGGCGGTGTGCTGCTGATGAAATGGAAAACCGCATAATGCGATCATTCGCCGGAATTCTCCGGTGATTTTCTTTTGCCTGCGCAAGCTGTCGAAGACATGTCATGACTCGTCAGAAGCAGTGCTATTTCATCAAAGGGAAGGCCTGTCCCGGTGGCGAATGGATTGGGGCAATCTCATTCCAGGAGGTCATCAATCATGCTTCAATCCATCCGCGAGGGCAGTCGGCTGACGGTTCGGCTGGCAGGCGAGCTGGATCACTGCTGCGCCGTCAGTGTCCGCCGGGAGCTGGACAGGCTCATCGCCGACCCCTCCATCCGAATGCTGATCCTCGATTTTTCCGTGCTTCAATTCATGGATTCCTCCGGTATCGGCGTGATCCTTGGCCGCTACCGGCAAATGCGCGATCGCGGCGGCTCGGTGGCTGTAGTTAACATGAACCGCCACATCGCGCGCATCTTTCACATGTCCGGCATGGACAGGATCATCCGACACATTGACAGACCGCAGGAGGCAGCCAAGGCATGACGCAGCGCAACGAAATGGAAACCACCTTCCTCTCCCTTCCGGAAAACGAGAGCTTTGCGCGCGTGGTGATCGCCGCCTTTGCGGTGCAGCTCTCCCCCACCATGTCCGAAATAGCGGACGTGAAAACCGCCGTGTCCGAAGCGGTGACGAACGCCATCGTGCATGGCTACGAGGGCACCCACGGCATGGTCAGGCTGCGCGCCTCCATTGAAGGGCGCATGTTAACCATCGAGGTTTCCGATACAGGTCGGGGCATCCGGGACGTATCCCAGGCGATGGAGCCTTTCTTCACCACGCACCCTGAGCAGGAGCGCAGCGGCATGGGCTTTTCCGTCATGCAGACCTTCATGGATGACCTGCATGTGGACTCAGCGCCTGGCAAAGGTACACGCATCCTGATGCGAAAGCGCATCCGCTCCGGGGGCGACGCATGACACAGCCGGACTTCCGCCGTGCCTTCATCATCGCCCGGGAGGGCGGCAAGGCTGCCATGCAGGCCTTTGCAGAGGACCATCTTCCCCTTGTGGCTGCGCTGGTGCGCCGCTTTCCGCCAGGACAGTACGAAACAGAGGAGCTCTACCAGCAGGGCTGCATCGGGCTGATGAAGGCTCTGGCGCGCTATCAGCCGGATCTGGGCGTGGCTTTCTCCACTTACGCTGTGCCTGTCATCCTGGGCGAAATGCGCATGCTCTCCCGGCAGAACGCGCCCATTCACATCCCGCGTCCTGAGCGGGAGCTGCGAAGCCGCATCCGCCGGATGACGGAGAGCCTCTCAGCAGCCCTCGGACGCGAACCAACGGTGGACGAACTGGCCACGGCGCTCCGCATGGATGCAGCAGACCTGATGCTCCTGATGGAGGAAGTCTCCGTCGCCTCCACCGATGCAGCGCCGGAGGACGGCTCTCCGCTAGCGGAAACGCTCCCCGCTGAAGACGACTGGCTTTCCCGCATGGAGCTGCGCGACCTGATCGGGCGACTGCCGGAGCGTGATCGTCAGCTGATGCTGCTGCGTTGCCGGGATGGTCTATCGCAAACGGAAACCGCGCGGCAGCTCGGCATGACGCAGATACAGGTCAGCAGACGCGAAGCCGTGCTGCGAAGGCAGCTTCGTGCCGAATGGTACGGAACATGAAAAGCGACCCTCCCTGCTATGAGGGAAGGCCGCAAATTCATCCACCGATCAGCGGCAGGATCTCCTTGCTGATGAGCTCCGGCACATCCGGCGGATTGATGTGGTAGAACTTCTGCCCCGCAATACGGACACAGGGCCCGCTGTCGCAGGAGCCCATACAGGTGGGCGTGATCAGCTCAACCTCATCCCGCACGCCAGCGGCGGTCAGCGCATCTTCAAAGGCGCGCTCAAGGGGACGTCCGCCGCCATAGGAGGAGCACATCATCCCCCGGCACACCTGTACACGGATCATACAGCCAACCTCCTGTTACGCAATCTCCAGGGCGATCTCCATCATCTTGGTGAAGGTATTCTGCCTGTCTTCCGCGGAGAGACCTTCGCCGGTGAAGGGATTGTCCGAAATGGTGCAGATGGACAGGGCATTCTTGCCAGCCTTCGCCGCATTCAGGTACAGCGCCGCCGCTTCCATTTCCACCGCCAGCACGCCCAGCCCCTGCAGGATCTTGCCCTGGGGGCGCTCATCGTAAAATACGTCAGAGGAATACAGCGCGCCGGGCACGATGTGCGCGCCGAGGCGCTCGCCTGCCTCCATTGCAGCCTTCAGCAGCTCCCAGGAGCAGCAGGGCGCCAGATGGCCCTGGAAGCCATACTGCTCGCCGAAGGAAGAGTTCGTGTAGGCACTCATGCCCGCTACAATGTCCCGCACCTGCAGCTTTTCGCTGAGCATGCCGGCGCTGCCCACGCGGATGATGTTCTCCACGCCGTAGAAGTTGAACAGCTCGTAGGAATAGATGCCGATGGAGGGCATGCCCATGCCGCTGGCCATGACGGACACGCGCTTGCCCTTGTAATAGCCGGTATAGCCCTGCACGCCGCGGGTGTTGTTGACCAACACCGCGTCCTCCAGGTAGTTTTCGGCGATGAACTTGGCACGCAGCGGATCGCCGGGCATGAGGACGGTACGGGCGAAATCGCCCTCCTTCGCAGTGATATGAGGAGTCGGAATCATAGGTCATTTTCTCCTTTCAGAACGGTCTTCATGCCATCATTGTATCACGCCTTGTCGGATTTGTCTACCAGAATCCGTCCTTCACTTGACTTTCGCTGCGCCATCCTCTACAATGGAAAGGTACTCCCCGTGAAAGAAGGTACCCTATGAACAAGCAATTTCTCCCGGTCACCCTGGAAGAATGCCATGCGCGCGGCTGGGATGCGCCGGATTTCGTATATGTGGTGGGCGAGGCCTATGTGGATCACCCCTCCTTCGGACACGCCATCATCAGCCGCGTGCTGGAGAAGGCGGGCTACCGTGTGGCGATGCTCTGCCTGCCGCCCTGGCAGGATGCGTCCGCCTTTACCGCCTTCGGACGGCCCCGCCTGGGATTCCTGGTGACCTCCGGCGTGATTGACAGCATGGTCAACCACTATACTGTAGCCAAGAAGCGCCGCCACGATGACTACTATGCCCCCGGCGGCAAGGGCGGTATGCGCCCCGACCGTGCCACGGTTGTCTACTGTAACCGCATCCGCCAGGCCTACCGCGACGTCCCCATCCTCATCGGCGGCGTGGAGGCGTCCCTGCGCCGCTTCAGCCATTACGATTACTGGGATGACAAGGTGCGGCACAGCGCGCTGGTGGATTCGGGCGCAACGCTGCTGATGTACGGCATGGGCGAAACGAGCATTGTCGAATGCGCCAACTGGGTCGCTGACGGCATGAACCCGGCGGAGCTTCCCCGTCTGCGCGGCGTGTGCTACATGTCCAAGACGGCTGACCCCACCTGCCTGCAATGCCCGAGCCACCAGGAGGTGTCCGCCGACCCGAAGAAGTACTGCGAAGCCTTCATGATGCAGTATGACGAGCAGGACCCCATTCGCGGCAAGCGCATCTGCCAGCAGCAGGACAAGGATCGCTACCTCATCCAGAACCAGCCGCCGCTACCCCTTTCCCGCGAGGCGCTGGACGCTGTCTACGAGCTGCCCTTTACCCGTACCTGGC
>JBGVOA010000167.1:0-7168 GCA_045126095.1 Christensenellales bacterium
TCCTTGCCCAGCTTGGACACGTCGGAGAACTGGGTGCCGCAGATCTCAAAGCCGATCTCCAGCGCGCGGTCGTTGTTGCCGTCGATGATGCACTGCACCATCTCTTCGAAGATGTGCTTGGGGGCGTAGTGCCACTTCAGGTCAACGCTCAGCGCCTCGATGAAGTCGTACTTGGGGGTGCCGAAGGTGACGGTGAAGGTGTAGTCGTCAACCTTCTCGACCACGGCGGGAGTGCCGTTGGCGTCCTTGTGGCAGTTGCGAACGCCCTTGGAGTCGACCTTGTTCAGGCAGATGGCGTTGTAGAACCACACGCAGTCCTCGGCGGTGAAGGGAGCGCCGTCGGACCACTTCATGCCTTCGCGCAGGTGGATGGTGTAGACGGTGGCGTCAGCGTTGACGTCGAAGCCCTTGGCAACGTTGGGCTCCACGGTGCCCTGCACGGTGAAGCGGAACAGGCCTTCCTCGATGGGCTTGCCAGCGTCCCAGTTGCCGCCGCCGGCAGAGCGCTTCAGCTCGCCGCCGTAGGTGCCGATGGTCAGGTACGCAGCGTCTTCCACCATGGGCTCCAGGGGCAGACGCTCAGTCACGGGCGGCAGGCCCTTGTCGGCCCAGTAGGGGGCCTCGGTGTAGGTCGCTTCTGCAGAGGCGAAGGGGATCATGCCAACGAGCATGATGAGCGCCACAGCCAGGGAAACGAGTTTCTTCATGATGGGTTCCTCCTTGTCTATATCATCCGCGATTGCCCTCGCGGACTGATTCGAAATGAGTGCGGGGATTCCCTCAAAGGTGCCGGTCCTTGCGTCCGGCACGGATCCGGATGACCTTCTCCACCGGCGTGTAGGCGGTGAAGTAGACGGTGTAGTGCTTGTCGGAGAGCGGGTAAGCGCCGCCCATGCGGTCGGTGAAGTCGTGCTCGCCGAAGGCCGTGCCCAGGGTGATGCACTCGCCATGGGGGCCGCAGGCTTCCACCGTGCCGTGCATGACATTGATGCAGCCGCCGGGGGTGGCACGCTGGAGGAAGTGTTCCGTGCGGACGTAGCCGCCGGGCAGGAAGGAGAACTCCATGCGCAGGGGCAGCTGATCGATGCCCTCGGTCCTGATGTGCAGGTCGATGCCGTCGGGGCGCTTGACGATGCGCAGCAGCGTATCCAGCGGGAGGCCCTCGGTCTTTGGGCGGGTGTTGGGGTTATCCATCTGCCACCAGTCGGAGGTGGCGGGCTTTTCGGGGAAGGGAAGGTAATACCAGCCTGCGGCGTGGGCCTTCATCTCGTACCCGTTTTCGGTGGGGGCGAGGCTGTCGGCCAGGAAGTTGCGGCGGTCGCACAGGTTGGAGTAGATGGTCATGTACATGGAGAAGCTGCCATGCTGGAAGTAGAGGCAGTTGGCCTTGCCCCGCAGCAGGGAAGCGCTCCAGTTGTCTGCGCGGATGCGGGCGATGTCCGAAGCGGGGAAGAGGCGATCGTAGCGCTCAAAGGGCTTCATGAAGGGCGCGTCGGCCCCGTAGCCGTCCATTTCGGGGAAGAGCAGCAGCCATTCCACGCCCGGCGGGTAGGTGCCGCGGCGACGGCAGTCCTGCCAGATCCACTCGGCCATCGCGCCCAGGTCGGGGCGCTGGAGGTGGTAGCCCACCAGCAGGTACAGGATGTAGTAGGTGTCTGCGTAAACCTTCTTGCCCAGATCCTGACGGGTGGAGTTGTTGGTGAACACGCTCCCGTCGGGGTCGAAGTAGCAGTACATCATCTGCAGGTTCTGCGCGGCCGCCTCCAGGTACATCACGTCGCCCGTGGCAAGGTAGAGGCGGATCATCTGGTCGTCGTTGACCTGGTTGTAGTTGCCGGCGCTGCGTTCGGCAAACTCGCCGTCCGCATTGATGTCCAGGCCCTCACGCAGGTACTCGTTTGCACGGACGACGAGCGCCTCGTTGCCGGTGATCTTCGCGCAGGAGAGCAGGCAGGCGGCGATGGCCCAGCGGTGGTTGGGCGTGTGGAAGCCGCCGGCGGCGATGCCCCGGGAGGTGGAGTCGATCAGCCGGTAGACCCTCTGGCGCATGAAATCCGCCTCAGGGGCGCGGCACTTCTCCAGCAGCCACCAGCCGCACAGCACCGCGTTCATCATGAAAGCTGTATCCGGCGGGGAGGCGTAGTTGCAAGGGGTCAGGTCGAAGCAGCCGTCGGGGCGCTGGTGGTTCTCCATGTACGTCAGGTCGGCACGGATGGCGTCGGCCAGGCGGTGGGAGAGGTACCAGCGGCTGTCCTCGGTGCAGTAGGCGGCAATCATGTCCCCCAGGAAGAAGCCGCTCTGACGGGGCTCCACATGGAACGCGTCCGTCCAGAAGCCGCCGTAGCGGGGATCCTCCGGTGCGGTCAGCTGCCGCTGCAGGAGCGATTCGATATATGCGTCGTGCTGCTGAAGCAGCTCCAGACGATGATTCATCGGCGTCCACCTCTCATGGGATGAGTAAGTTCGCGCATAACGTGGGTGAGTTTGTTCTTTTTCTGTTTCTGTACCTGTATTATAGCAAATCAGCCCCGGTTATGCAAGATGTAAAATGAAAATATCTTGATGAAATTGCTCAAAATGTGCCAACTCAGAGCTGCATTGCCTCGGTCAGCATGAGGAAGGTGAGCCCCTGCCCGTAGGCGGTGGGCTGGATGGGAATGGTGCGGTAGAAATCCTCAGTATCGCCCACCGGGGTGCCGTAGGAAACGCCGCCGACGGTGCCGTCGGGGCCCACCATGGCCAGCACGCCTTCGAGGGCCTTGCGGGCGGCAGGGGCGCAGTCCGCCGGCAGCAGGCCGAGGCGCACGCCTTTGTTGAGGCCGTAAGCGATGGCTGCGGAGGCGGAGGTTTCCAGGTAGCTGTCCGGGTGGTTGAGCAGGGTGTGCCACAGGCCGGTCTCGGCGTTCTGCAGGCGGACGAGGGCCAGACACTGCTCCTGCCAGGTGGACAGCACCATGCGGCGCACGGGATCGTCCGCCGGGAGCCATTCGATGAAATCGACGGCGCCGCAGGTGATCCAGCTGTTGCCGCGGGCCCAGTAGGCCTTTCCGAAGTGGTGACGGCCCTCAAAGGTCCAGCCGTGGTACCACAGACCGGTTTCTGGCGCATGCAGGTACTTGATGTGCAGCAGGAACTGGTACTTGGCCTCATTGCGCCATTCGGGGCGATCCAGGGCAACGCCGGCGCGGTAGAGGAAGAGCACGGTCATGAAAAGCGTGTCGTCCCAGAGCTGGCCGGGGTTGAGCTCGTGGGTGGTGATGTGCTGGAAGCCGCCCTCCTCCGTCCGGGGCAGGCTGGTCATCACCCATTCGGCCCAGTCGGCGATCAGCGGGCGGTAGCTTTCGTCCCCCGTTTCTTCATATAAAAGGGTCATGGTCAGCATGGGGCAGGTGGTGTTGATGTTGCGCTGGGGCAGCCCCTGGGCCAGGTGGCGGGCGTACCAGGCCCTCAGGTCGGCCAGGAGCTTTGCGTCGCCCGTGGCCTTCCACACCTTGTACATCGCGTAGACCGCCACGCCCTGGGGCCATTCCCAGGTGTCCAGGGACATGTGGTCGCCAAAGTGCCCCTCGCCCCCGTGGCTGGAGGTGAGGCGGCTCATGACCAGATCGGCATAGGCCTGGTAATTCATAGATGGTTCCTCCGTGTATTCCGTTGTCAGTCTGTTGTTTATAGTATAGCAAATCTGCTGTTATTTTTCAACTGCTGAAAAAGAAAATTTGCATTTTACTCAAAATATGCCCAAAATGTGCTTTACAAATGGGAATAATTCGGTAAAATAGAGTGTAGATGGTAAGGCGCGACAGAGCGTGTCCGCCGGGAGGAATTGCATATGAAAACGGACCGCATTCTGGAAATGGAGCGGTATATCATTGGGCGCGGCGCAGCGACCATGGAGGAGCTGCGGGAGCATTTTGACGTATCAATGAACACGGTCAGGCGCGACGTGGCGGAGCTGCTGGTGCGCGGAACGGTCACCAAGGTGTACGGCGGCGTGTGCGCCAGGCCCACCGAGCAGGCGCTGACCCCCTACGAGGTGCGCCGCCGGGGCAGCGAGAGCGCCAAGGCAGCCATCGGCCGCCGCGCGGCGGAAATGGTACACGATGGCGACATCATCTTCATTGATTCGGGTACCACCACGGTGCAGATGATCGACCATCTGGCGCAGAAGCGGGAGCTGACGATCATCACCAACAACATTGAGGCCATTGTCCGTGCGCTGCCGTATGAAAACATCACCATCATTGCGCTGCCGGGTCAGGTGAGGCGCAAGACCCATTCCCTCACCGGGGATGACGCGGTGCGCTATTTGAAGCGCTTCAACATCCGCACGGCCTTCATGGCCTCCACGGGCGTATCCGAACATGGGGTGACCAACTCCAGCCCGATGGAGTATGAGATCAAGAAGTGCGCGGTGGAGAGCGCGGAAAAGACGGTGCTGCTGATCGCCGAGGCGAAATTCGGCGTGACGGGCCTGATGACCTTCGCGCAGATGAGCGATTTTGACGCGCTGGTGACGGATTCGCAGCCTTCGCCCGAAGTATGCCGTCAGCTGGCGGAGAGCCATGTGGAGCTGATCGTGGCGGATTCGTGAACCCGATACCCCCTGTGACAGAGGAGGTTGCCATATGTCCCTTGTAAATATGAAGGAACTGTTGCTGGAGGCCCGCAGACAAAAACGCGCTGTGGGCGCCTTCAGCGTGTCCTCCGTGGACATGATCTGCGGCGTGATCAGGGCGGCGGAGTCGCTGAACACCCCCGTCATCCTGCAGGTGGCTCAAGTGCGCCTGCCCCATTCACCCCTGCATGTGATCGGTCCGGCGATGCTCGAAGCCGCCCGGGCGGCGCGGGTGCCGGTGGCCGTCCACCTGGACCACGGCATGACGGTGGACTGCATCCGCGAGGCGCTCGATATCGGCTTCACGTCAGTGATGTTCGACGGCAGCCGCCTGCCGATGGAGGAGAACATCGCCCGCACGCGGGAGATCGTCGCGCTGGCTGCCCGGTACGGCGCGGCGGTGGAGGCAGAGATTGGCGTGGTCGGCAAGACCGAGACCGGCGCGGCCCTCACGGCGCAGTGCGCTGACCCGGAGGAGGCAGTATGCTTCGCCCTTGAGACTGGCGTGGACGCGCTGGCGGTGGCCATCGGCAACGCCCACGGGGTCTACGAGGGCACGCCGGAGCTGCGCTTTGATGTGCTGGAGTGCATGCAGGGCCGCTGCGGCGATACGGCTTTTGTCCTGCATGGCGGCACCGGCATTTCCGATGCGGACTTCCGCCGGGCCATCGCGCTGGGCATGCACAAAATCAACATCGCCACCGCCTCCTTCATGGCGGTGCATCAGGCCGCGCAGGGCGCGAAGGACTATTTTGATATGATCGGCAGCATGTCGGCGGCGGCAGAGGACGTTGCCCGGCAGCACATCGCAATATTCGGCATTCGCAAGGAGGCAGCAATATGAACATTTTTCCGCAGGAGAATCGCCCGCTGGACGTGATCCCGGTGGGCCGCGTGGCCATCGACTTCAACCCCACGGATTACAACCGTCCGCTGTCGGAGAGCCAGCACTTCAACAAGTACCTGGGCGGTTCCCCGGCCAATATCGCGGTGGGCCTGGCGCGCCTGGGCCGCAAGGCCGGGTTCCTCGGCAAGGTGTCGGATGATCAGTTCGGCGACTTCGTTACCAACTACTTTGTCAATGAAGGCATCGACGTCAGCCATATCACCCGCTGCCAGAACGGCGAGAAGCTGGGCCTGACCTTCACCGAGATTCTTTCGCCCACCCAGTCCTCTATCCTGATGTACCGCGAGGGCGTGGCCGACCTGATGCTGCACCCGGAGGACGTTGACCGGGAATACATCGCATCGGCAAAGGCGCTGCTCATTTCTGGCACGTCCCTTTGCACCAGCCCCACCCGCGAGGCGGCCCTGAAAGCCCTTGCTTTCGCGAAGCAGACTGGCACGACGGTGATCTTCGACGCGGACTACCGTGCCTACACCTGGAAGAACAAGGACGAGATCGCTGTGTACACCTCCCTGGTGGCGGAACGGGCGGACATGATCCTGGGCAGTCGGGAGGAGTTCGATCTGATGGAGCGTCTGCTGGGCCTGCCCGGCACGGACGAAGCCAGCGCGGAATACTGGCTGGGCTGCGGCGCGCAGGTGATCGTCATCAAGCACGGCAAGGAGGGCTCCTGCGCCTACTCCAAGGCCGACGGCAACTGGAAGGTGCGGCCCTTCCCGGTGGATGCGCTGAAGGGCTTCGGCGGCGGCGACGGCTACGCCAGCGCCTTCCTGCACGGTCTGTTGGCAGGGAAGAAACTCAACGAGGCCCTCGAAATGGGCAGCGCCAGCGCGGCGATGCTGGTCGCCAGCCACGCCTGCAGCCGCGATATGCCTACTGAGGACGCGCTGGAGGCGTTCATCGCGGAGAAGAAAAAGACCTGCGGAGACGTGGTGACGGCGCTGTGACCTGTGAGCGGGCATGGCAGTAACTGCCGCGTTCTCCCTCAGTCATCGGACTTCGTCCGCTGACAGCTCCCTCCCGGAGGGAGCCTTGGGCAGACCGCTGCTTGACTTTTCTTTTACCGCATGCTCATAGTGCAACAAAAAGTGCGATGAAAAGGCTCCCTCCGGGAGGGAGCTGGATTCGTCCGGGGCTTGGAAAGCACCGGGCGAAGACTGCGGGAGAATGCGCGAACTGCGGGATGACCGACCTGCAAAGGAACTATGAACCATACAGAAAGGGGTATATCATCATGCTTCCTATCATGAAGCCCTTCATTGGCGGCGAATACATCGAAAGCAAGGCGACCGCCTTCTTTACCATCCACGACCCGTCCACCGG
This sequence comes from Christensenellales bacterium, assembly GCA_045126095.1. Classification (GTDB taxonomy): domain Bacteria; phylum Bacillota; class Clostridia; order Christensenellales; family Aristaeellaceae; genus UBA11524. The sequence continues at coordinate 6,846 of JBGVOA010000167.1, forward strand.
CAAGCCCATCGCCCGGGTGCCCCAGTGCACCCAGGAGGAGATGGATGCCGCCATCGCCGCGGCCAAGGCGGCCTTTCCGGCGTGGAAGGACACCCCCGTGAAGAAGCGCGCCGCCATCATGCGCAAGCTGTACAACCTCATCGAGCGCGACCTGGAGGAGCTGACCCGCCTGGTGGCGACGGAGAACGGCAAGTGCTGGAGCGAGGCGGCAGGCGACGTGGGCAAGGCCCTCGAGATGACGGAGCTGGCCTGTTCCGCGCCCTCCCTGCTGATGGGCGAGAGCCTCATGGACACCTCCAGCGGCTACGACACGACCCTCTACC
>JBGVOA010000168.1:0-4894 GCA_045126095.1 Christensenellales bacterium
GGAGCGCATCCCTGCGCAGGCGTGGGACAGGCCTCTGCGTGCCTGCGCCACCTGCGAGGGCGTGCAGCTTTATGGACAGCCCGGACGCGTGTCCGGCGCGGAAACACTTGATAAGCGAGGATCTGAAAATGCAGAAAAAGAAGAATCCGGATCGCATTGAGCACATCCAGAAGCCCTTCCTGCGCGGCAGGATGATCGACCGCGGACTGCCCGGCGGGGCGCTGAAGTTCTTTGGCTCCACGCTGCTGATGGTGTTTGTGTACTTCATCAGCATGATCGTGGCGGACAGCGGCACGCTGAGCGTTATCTTCAGCGCGGCGATCCTGCTGGTTACCTGGCTGATCTTCTGGCAGTCCGGCATGGCCAGCGGCACGGACGGCGTGAGCCAGGGCGAGATCATGTATCAGCGGCGCGAGAAGGGCCGTCCCGTGGCGGACTGGGAGCTGGAGCAGTGCTATCACCCCTTCAAGGGCCTGATCGTTGCGCTGGTCGGCTCCATCCCGGTCTTTGTCTGCTGCCTGATCCTGGCCCTCATTGCCAAACGGCAGATGACCCCCGTGGGCGTGCTGCCCCAGTGGGTGCAGGGCATGGCGGACCGGCCGGAGATCGCGGGCGGCCTGCAGGTCTACCGGCAGGAGGTCGCCCTGGAGCTGGAGGTCGTGATGCGCATCATCGTCCACGTCATTCTGGCTCCCTGGGTGAACATCGTGGGCGCGGAAAACAAGGACGCGATCCTGCTGCTGGAGCGGCTGGGCCCGGTGCTGACGCTGATCCCGGCGGCGGTCTACGGCGTCGGCTATACCTTTGGCAAGATGCAGCGCGCGCTGGTGCACGGCAACATTGCCCTGGGCAAGCAGAAGCAGCAGAAGAAGCAGCGCCGTGAGCAGCGCGCCCGCAAAAAGGCTGCCGGCAGCGGCCCCAACCAGCTGAACTGACGGGAGGCGCGCATGCGGATCATAGCCGGTTCCGCCCGGGGACGCACCTTTGACGCGCCCCAGGGCATGGATACCCGCCCCACGCTGGATCGGGTGCGGGAAAACGTATTCAATATATTGCAGATGAAGGTTCGCGGCGCACAGGTGCTGGATCTGTTTTCCGGCAGCGGCGCGATGGCCTTTGAGGCCCTGAGCCGGGGCGCGGAGTCCGCTGTGCTGGTGGACCGCGACCGCGCCGCCCATCAGGTTGAGAACCGCAACGCGGAAAAGCTGCGCATGGCGGACAAGTGCCGCATTCTCCTGTGCGACTGGCAGGAGGCGCTGCGCCGCCTGCAGGCCGAGGGCGCGCGCTTTGACGCGGTGTTTCTCGATCCGCCCTACAAGATGCGCGACCTCACGGAGGTCTTTGCTGCCCTGCGGCCCCTGCTGGCCCCGGATGCGGTGATCCTCCTGGAGCACGATGCGCAGGGCTTCCCGGCCGTGGCGGACGGCTACATGCTCTACGACAGCCGCAAGTACGGCGCGGCGGGCGTGAGCTTCTTCCGCCAGGCGGAGGGCGTGTAACAAAGGAAAAGACAAGGAGGTTGGGCGATGGCGCGCACAGCGGTTTATCCCGGCAGCTTTGACCCCGTCACCGTGGGTCACCTGGATGTGATTGAGCGGGCGGCAGCCCTCTTTGACAGGGTGATCGTGGCGGTGATGCACAACCCGGCCAAGCGCGGCTGCTTTGCCGTTCAGGAGCGGCTGGAGCTGATCCGGAAGGCCACGGCTCATCTGCCCAACGTGGAGACCGACGCATGGGACGGCCTCCTGGCGGAATACATGCGTCAAAACGGCGCGGACTGCGTGGTGCGCGGTCTGCGGGCGGTCAGCGACTTTGAGAACGAGATGGTCATGGCCCAGGTCAACGCGCAGCTGCTGCCGGGCCTGGAGACCGTCTTCCTGATGACAAAGCCGGAGCATGGCTGCGTCTCCTCATCCGTGGTGCGGGAGGCGGCCTCCTTCGGCGCGGACGTGAGCGCCTTCCTCCCTGCGGACATCGCGGAGGACGTAGCGGCACATTTCCGGCAGGCGGCCGGACAGAATGGAGGTAGGGAAAAATGATCAGGCATGAGGCAGGCAGTGTGGAGCAGGTGAGGCTGGCCATCGAGAGCCTGCGGACGACGCTGTCCCACGCGCAGATCCGCTTTGGCAGCCAGTGCGTGGTGAACCGTGATACCCTCTTGGACGCGCTGGACGAGATCGAGCATGGTCTGCCCTCCTCGGTGACGCAGGCAACGGCGCTGATCGCCCAGGAGAAGGACATCCTGGACAAGGCGCGCCGCGAGGCTGCGGAGCACGTCAGGAAGGCCCGCGAAGAAGCGCAGAAGCTGCTGGACGACGCGAAGAAGCAGGCGGACGAAATGCAGACCTCTGCCCTCCGCGACGCGGAGGAGTCCGCCCGTTTGAAGCAGGAGAGCAAGAACGCCGCTGAGGGCGAGAAGGCCCGGGCCCAGCGTGAGGCCGACGCCATGCGCACCCAGGGTCAGCGCGACCTGGAGACCTTCCGTCAGCAGGCGCAGGCGGAGATGAATTCCGCCCGTCAGCAGGCTGAACGGTATTTCCAGGAGACCACCACCCGCGCGCAGCAGGAGGCCGGCAACATCATCCAGCAGGCGCAGATGAAGGCGGAGGAGCTCAAGTCCCAGGAGAGCGTGTACAACATGGCCGTCGTGGCGGCTCAGGAGATGCACGATCAGGCGGTGAAGCGCTCGGCGGAGATCCGTCAGCAGGCGGTCGGCTATGCGCATATGATTCTGGGCGACCTGGACGGCTATCTGGTCGAGGCGATCACCGACGTCCGCCGTCAGCGTCAGGCGCTGGAGGATCTGTAAGAATTCCGGCGAATATGAACGGAAATTCACAGACGATTCATGGGTAATTCATAATCGGAGGATATCATACAGTCAAGGCCGGAGCGGAACGCCACCATCCGCACCGGCCGGAGACCTCCCTATCCTCCATACAAGCAAAGGCCGCAGGCGTGCAAAAGCGCAGGCGGCCTTTGTGATTGCATGAAAGGGGCGCGGTGCGGGCATCCTCACAGGAGAAAGCTGGCGGGGAGGAACGTGGATGCGCAGGAAACACTGGGCGGCGGCAATGCTGCTGGCGACAGCGGCGGCAGTGATGACGATGGTACTGTCCGCCGGGCGCGTGGAGGAGGCTGAGCAGGCCCGCGTTGCCCGGGTGGAGCGGGGCGATGTGGAGGTCGTTTCTGCCCTGCGCGGCGTGCTGGGGTACGGCGGGCTCTTCACGGTCTACGCCCAGACGCCGGGCTGCGTGGAGGCGGTCTATGCTGTGCAGGGACAGCGGGTGACGCAGGGCCAGGCGCTGATGCGCATGGATGCGAAGTCCGCCGAGCAGGCTGCCACGGCCTGGGCAGCCCAGGGCTCGCCGGAGGCCGTGGCCCAGGAGGTGCGTCAGCTGCTGGAAGCCGCCATCGTCCGCGCGCCGGAAACGGCCACTGTGCGCCGCGTGCTGGCGGAGCGCTACATGCCCGTGGCCGCCGGAACGCCCCTGGCGGTGCTGTCCGCAGGCGGGCAGGAGATCGTTTGCATGGCGGCGGAAAAGGATGCGCGCATGGTGCGCGTGGGCATGCAGGCCCGCCTTTCGGTGGACGGCGCCGAGGCCGGAAAAGCGCGCGTGGAGGGCGTAGGCCCCGTCACGGCGGACAGCGCTACGGGTCGCCCGCAGGTAGAGATCACCCTCGTGCCGGATGCGCCGCTGGCGTTGCCCCAGGGTGCGGCAGTGGCGGCAGACGTGGTGCTCACCGGCGCATGGGACGTGCCTGTGCTGCCGTTGGAAGCCGTGACCGATCGCGGAACGGTGTGGTGGGTGCATGATGGAATCTGCACAGAAATCCCGGTGGAAATCGTGCTGAGTGACGAAAAGCATGCCTGGGTGAACCTGCCGGAAGGAACCGCCGTCGCCATTGGCGAATTTGAGGAGGGGCAGCCCATCCTGGAGGCTGCGCCATGAGGCTGCGGGATGCGGCGGCACTCGCCCTTTCCACCCTCAGGGCGAGCGCGGTCAAGACGCTGCTGACCATCCTGGGCCTGGCCGTCGGCGTGGCGGCGGTGCTGACCGTGCGCTCGCTGGGTGCGGCGGGCGAAATGGAGGTCGAGCGGGAAATCGGCCGGATGGGGGTCAACAAGGTCTGGATCACGGCGGAGGACGGCGCCTTGCTGGATGTGGACAGCGCCCGCATGGCAGAGGCTGCCGCCGGTGCGTCCGCCTGCGCGGGAGCCGCCACAGCCGGGCTCGTCAGCCTGAACGGCGAGAGCGCGGCGGTGCAGATTGCGGGGTACGGTCCTGGCATGCTGGAGGTGCACGGCGGCGCGGTGGCACGGGGGAGGAGTTTCTCCCGGCAGGATCACGCCGGGGCGCAGGCGGTCTGCATCGTGGATGGCACGCTGGAGGACGCGCTGGGCGGCGATGTGCTGGGTCAGCGCGTGGATGTGGCGGGCCGCAGGCTGATGGTGATCGGCGTGGTGCGCGGCATGCCCATGCCGTCGATGGCCATGGGCAGCGGCATGCTGCTGATGCCTCTTTCCACCTGGGAGGACACCTTCGGCTCCGGCGCGCAGGAGCTGACGCTGACGGTGCCTCTGGGCCGACGCGCAGCGGATGTGTCCTGCCTGGCGCTGGCGGCGCTGGGGGAGGGCTTCTCGGCGGAAACGCTGGAAAACGAGATCGACGCAGCGAGGCAGATCGTCCGCATATTCGTGATGGTGCTGGCCTGCGTGGCGGCGGTGTGCGTGCTGACCGGCGGCATTGGCGTGATGAACGTGCTGCTGGTATCTGTGCGGGAGCGGCGGCGGGAAATCGGCCTTTTGAAGGCGCTGGGAGCGACCTCTGCGCAGGTGGGGCTGATCTTCCTCCTGGAGGCGGCGGCCTACGCGCTTCTGGGCGGGCTGCTG
>JBGVOA010000169.1:0-3334 GCA_045126095.1 Christensenellales bacterium
GAGCACCACGCTGTCCTTCTTCCAGCCGGAGCTGCTGGAAATGTCCGACGAGGAGCTCGAAAGCATCGCCGCCGATCCCGACATGGCGGACTACGATGTGTTCATCCGCGACCTGATCCGCGAGAAGGCTCACGCCCTGCCCAAGGAGCAGGAGCGCCTCATCGCCATGATGGGCCAGCTGCAGCAGGCGCCGCAGAATATCTTCTCCATGCTGACCGATGTGGACATGAAGTTCCCGGACGTTGTCATGCCTGACGGCTCCACCCGCACCCTCACCGAGGGCACCTACTCCTCCTTCATCCGCCATGACGTGCAGGATGTGCGCCGTCAGGGCTACGAGGGCATCATGGGCACCTACGGCAAGTTCGGCAACACCATCGCCGCTACCTACGCCGCCAATGTCGCCAAGGACGTGTTCAACGCCACCTCCCGCAAGTACGCCACCTGCCGCGCCGCCAAGATGGAGCCGCTGCAGATCCCCGAGACCGTCTATGATAACCTCATCTCCGTCGTGCATGAGTTCATCCCTGTGCTGAACGAGTACCTGGCCCTGCGCAAGCAGGTCATGGGCGTGGACGTGCTGCACATGTACGACCTGTACAAGCCCCTCATCGCCGATTTCAAGATGGAGCTGCCCTACGACAAGGCCTTCGACATGGTGCTGGCGGGTCTGACCCCCATGGGCGAGGATTACCTGGACAAGCTGCGCGAGGCCCGCGTGGGCGGCTGGATCGACGTCTACCCCTCCGAGGGCAAGTCCTCCGGCGCCTTCTCCTCCGGCGGCCTGCGCAACGTGCATCCTTACGTGTTGCTCAACCACAACGACAACCTGAGCGACACCTTCACCATCGCTCACGAGCTGGGCCACTCCATGCATTCCTTCTACTCCAACACCGCCCAGCCCGCGCCCAAGAGCGATTACAGCCTGTTTGTGGCTGAGGTCGCTTCCACCTGCAACGAGGCCGTCATGATGCGCCACCTGTTGGAGCAGTTCAAGGACGACAAGAAGGCCCAGGCCTTCCTGCTGAACCACTTCCTGGAGCAGTTCCGCACCACCGTGTTCCGCCAGACGATGTTCGCCGAATTCGAGTACATCGCCCACACCATGGCCGAGCAGGGTCAGCCTCTGACCAAGGACGCCCTGACCAAGGTCTACCACGACCTGAACAAGACCTACTACGGCGCGGTCTGCGACGTGGATGAGCTGATCGGCAACGAGTGGCTGCGCATCCCCCACTTCTACCGCAGCTTCTATGTGTATGTGTACGCCACCGGCCTTTGCGCGGCGGTGTCCCTGTCCGAGCGCATCCTGACCGAGGGCGAGAGCGCCGTGGCCGATTACCGCAAGTTCCTCAGCGCCGGCTGCTCCGTGCCGCCCATCGACGCGCTGAAGCTTGCTGGCATCGACATGTCCAAGCCCGAGCCCATCCGTGCTGCGCTGAACGTCTTCAAGGCCACACTGGAGCAGTTCAAGGCCGTTCTGTAATGCAAGGAGGCAGCCATGCCTAAGACCCAACCCATCCGCAGCCGGAACGACGTGTTCCAGCTGTACGAAACCCTGCGCCGCAACCGCGAGAAGCGCACGCACATGAAGCTGTACTTCCTGGAGGGCGTACATCCCGTGGAGCAGGCCATCGCCGGCGGAGAGCGCTTTGAGTCCATCGCCTATGCGGAGGACAAGCGCCTCTCCGGCTGGGCGGAGGACATGATCCGCAAGGCAAACCCCGCCGTACTGCATCCCATGCCTGCCGCGCTCCTGGCAGAGCTCTCTGACCGCGAGAACCCCTGCGAGTTGGTCTGCATCCTGCACCAGCGCACGGACGCGGAGGCCCGTCTGCGCGCCGCTGTGAAGACCGCGCAGACGCCCCTGCTGGTCCTCTGTGACCGCCCCACCAGCCCCGGCAACCTGGGCACCATCATCCGCTCGGCGGACGCATTCGGTGCCTGCGGCGTGCTGATGACCGGCCACGCGGCGGATCAATATGACACGCAGTGCATCCGCGCCAGCATCGGCACGGTCTTCCACCTGCCTGTGATGGCGCTGAACAGCTGCGAAACGGCGGTGGACTTCATCCGCAGCCTCGGCGACTTCCAGATCGCAGGCACCAGCGCGAAGGGCACCATGTGCTTCCACGAGGCAGACTTCACCCGCCCCACGGTGCTGATCGTCGGCAACGAGACCTTCGGCATGTCCAAGGCCTGGAAGGAAGCCTGCGACCTGCTGCTGCGCATCCCCATCTACGGTGCGGCCAGCAGCCTGAACGTGGGCTGCGCCGCCAGCATCTGCCTTTACGAGATCGCCCGGCAGCGGGATTTCGACGGACATCGGTGACCGAAGGTTTCCAAAGGGCGACCGGAAAGCCCTTTGGTCGCGCCGCAGCGCGATTCCCTTCCGGAACACATAACGGAGGTATCTCACCATGATGAACGGTTACAACAAGCTGGAGGCGCTGAACTTCATCGTCAAGCGCATCAGCGAAAAGGATCACAAGGAGCTGGCCGGGATGATCCCGCAGCTCATCTCCCAGGCCATCGACGCAGACATGGACTTCATGCACAAGTCCGGCGTGCTGGACGAGGAGGGCAACGCTGGCGACGAGTACTACGAGGACGACGACGCCTTCGAGTACATGGTCGAGGCCATCGTGGCTGCCAACAAGCTGACCCCTGAGCAGGCCGTGAAGGTCGCCGCGCTGGTGGATGACTACATGGATCACCAGCAGGCGTATCTGGAGAGCAAGGGGCTGTGTGACTGGGAATAAGGCACAGAATTGCATATGAAAAGGCGATGTACCCGTTGTGGGTGCATCGCCGAATTTCATATTACTCGAGCGATTCAGAATTTCCGTTCTGGCTTTCTCCCGCCGTGTACCATCTAACTCCAGCAACCTGTTGTATTCAACATTCTTCTTGAGAGAACGTTCTGCCATCGACTCAAACATCATTTCATCGGATTTTGTTGGATGCCTAAACACATACAGGCTAAAGAAACCAAATAAGAAGAATACTAAAGTACATATGCCCAGAACAACACTCTGTCCCTGACCAACGCACATCAAAAAACCAATCAGTGTCATGAAAGCAAAACCAAAGAAGAACAGTACACCTACCATCAAAATAGACGAAAATATCTTTCTGATTTTGCCATTCACTTCCTTCTTGATATTTGCAAGGCGCCTGCTTTCATTTACATCCAGAAAAGACCGTCCCAACATCTCGTTATACTCATTCTCCAGCTTCGACCAATCCTTATACTTCGGATCTTCCAAATCACGCTGATAAGTGATGCTGGCATAAGTGGTACGATTCACAGAAACGTTATTGGTCGTGAACG
>JBGVOA010000170.1:0-4649 GCA_045126095.1 Christensenellales bacterium
CGCTGGAGGTCTACCTGAAGGACGGCCGCGTGAAGGTGCTCCTTGGCCTGTGCAAGGGCAAGGCGGAGCACGATAAGCGCGACAGCGCCGCCAAGCGGGACGCTGAGCGGGACATCCGCCGCGCCATCCGCGAGCATAACAAATGATTTTCGCGTGCGGAGTCAGAGAGCGTGAGTTTTCTCCGGCCCGTGCGTTGAAGAGAATGTGCAGCGGTGGCTGCACGGCATAAGCGAATACGTGTCAGGCATATGGGGCTGATCCGGTTTCGACGGGAGTTGTCGGGGGCAGGATAAGCGAGCCGTGGACCCTGAACCACGTTAAAACAGGGAAAAAAAGTAACTGACAATAACGAATTCGCTTTCGCGGCCTAAGTGCCGTGACGTTGGCCCGGCCCGCCCGTGTGGCAGGGTACCAACGTAATAAAGCACGGGGAACGAGCGCATCTAAGCTTTGCCATGCGTCCGTGACATGAAGCTACCGCGCGCCAACTCTTGTCTGTGGGCGTAGGCGCGCGGGAAATCTGAACCACAGACTGCGCTCGGAGAAGGTTCTGCTTGCGAGCTTTCGGACAGGGGTTCGACTCCCCTCAGCTCCACTGAAAAAGGCGAGGCCGTTTGGCTTCGCCTTTTTGTTTGAACATCATGATGGATGATTGACCACTCCCACAAACAGCGGCAGCTCTCCCGCGCCTGTGATCACAAACAGGAATGGCCTGTCCAGCACGAAGTCGATCTCATCCACCTGGGCAGGCATAGCCGCGCCGGTCATGATCATCACCGTGTAGGCGGCGGCTTCGGTGCCCTCCTCGTCGATGACGACCCGTGCGTCGTGGCGCACCTGCGAGAGACAGATGGGCAGTGCCGCATCCGTGAGGGGAGAAAAGTCCGCCGTGAATGGGTCGAAGGCCTCCGTAAGGCCCATGGCTTGCAGCCCTGCGGACAGCTCCAGCTGTGAGGACACGTCAAATCTGGGCAGGGAAAGATTCACCAGCAGCTCGCGTCCTTCGGGCACGGATTGCCCGGTGATCCAGTTCAGGCACGCGCTGTCCGTCAGCAGCGTTTCGACGTCCACGCCTTCGTCGGGCAGGATCAGCAGCATGCTGCCCTCCTGATCATAGGGTAGGGAAATCGCCTGCCAGCTTTCCCCCCAATACAGCGGCGTGCGCAAGGTTTTTCGCATATAGGTGCATTCCACATCGCTAAGGGGTGCGTGGAACACATCCACCGCATTGTTGTTCTCGTTGAAAGCACTTCTCCAGCGGGCTTTGAAGCCCACGGTGCTGGCGATGGCCAACACGGTATCCGCGGGCAACTGGATGGTGGAGGCCTGTTCCTTCAGCAGGCCCAAGGTGTTGCTGTTGAGCCAGTCCTGCAGGGCGCGATTCAGTCTGTCGCTGCCCATTTCGCCCCGATAGGCGGCGGCATGGTGGTGTTGCGCCAGAGCAGTCATGGTATCCTGCCTGAAGGGAATGTCCTCGTTCAGCCATAGCGATGCAGCCAGCGTGCGGGTCAGCATGCCGTCGTCGCAGTAGTTGGCCATCCAGATGTCGCTGGCCTGCTGGCGAAGGGCTGCAACATCCTCCGTGCCCAGCAGGGCAAGAATCTCCGCCCGGGTGCTGCCGCCGGTGGTTTCGGCCAGCATTGCCAGGGCTGTGTACAGGCTGAGCGGCGAATAGACGCGGTTTTCGCTGCCGTTGCCGGAGAGAAACGCGCTGACGGACGCCTGCAGGAAGGGGGCCAGCGCGTCATTGTGGGTGGGGATGTCACGCCGTGCGTTGACTGCGTTGCGCCAGGCGCTGTAATCCTCCCAGTCTGCATCGCCGCCGGGGTATTGCACCGAAAATGGAGGTTCTGGCTCAGCGATGGTCTCCGCTGATGTCGTGTACAAAGGGGATGCAGCCATGAAAAGCGCCGCCGCTGCGCACAGCAACAGAGGAACCAGCAAGGCCGTGAATTGCTTCATGAAATCACTCCTTTCTGCCAATTATGACGTATGAAAGGTAGAAAATGTTTCACTTCCGGGCATGTTTTTACAGAAATTCCTCGTGGGACATGTGCATGTAATTGCGCGCCTCGTTCCACGGTACGGTGAAGCCCGCGCCGTGGGAGCAGAAGACAGAATCCGGTGTATCATCGGCAAGGGGATTGTACCCGCTGGCGCTGACAATGGCTTGCTGATCGCGGCACGGTGCGTAGCGGCTCATCCAGACCCGCAGAGAGCCGCGCCCGTGGGTGAGCGAAAGGAATTCCTCCTGCCACGGGGCGAAGATGGCGTAGGGGCATTCGCCGCGCAGGATGACGGTATCGTCGTCGTATTCAGGCACATCCACATCGGCCTGCAGGCGGGAAAGTGCGCCGGCCAGCGCGCCGTACATATCCTGGGGTGCGCGGAGGACGAAGGCAGCCACGGGCTCCAGCAGTACGGATTCAGCATACATCAGGGCATTGCGGATGGCGCGGTAGGTGGCCTGCCGGAAGTCGCCGCCCTCTGTGTGCTTGAGGTGGGCTCGGCCGGTGAGGAGCTGCACCTCAACATCGGTCAGCGGAGCGCCGGTCAGCACGCCCTTGTGCTGCTTCTCGCTGACGTGTCCTGCGATGAGCCGCTGCCAGTTGAGTGCGAGCGTATCCACATGGCACAGGCTGCGGAAGGTGACGCCGCTGCCGGGTGCGGTCGGAACGAGGCGGACGTGACATTCTGCATAATGGCGCAGGGGCTCGTAATGGCCCACGCCGATGGCAGGGGCTGCGACGGTCTCCCGGTAGAGGACGTGGGTGGGGCCGAAGTCGGCAGCGATGCCGAAGCGCTCCTGCAGCAGCTGACGCAGCACCTCCAGCTGGATGCGGCCCATCACGTGGACGGAGATGTGCCCCTGCGCCTCGCTCACGGTCAGCGTGGGCTCCTCATCCTCCAGGATGCGCAGGGCCTGCATCATGCGGAAGGCGGGGGTGACTTTTTCGTCCCAGATCACCTCGGCAGCCATCATCGGCTCGGTGCGGAAATGCGTGCTCTCCGCCAATCCGATCATGTCGCCGGCCCGGATGCCCTCGAGGCCAGGGATGCCGACGATGTCGCCTGCGCAGGCGGCCTCCACGGCGCGGTGCTTCTCGCCGTGATAGATGCGCAGCTCGTTGACCTTCTGCCCGCCGGGCAGCTCATCCTTGACGTGCAGCGTGCCGAAGAGCAGCTTCAGGAAGGCGATGCGCTGCCCCTGAGCGTCGTGGCGCACCTGATAGCAGCGGGCTGTAAGCGGCGCATCAGGGTCGCGGTGGGATTCCGTCAGCGTGGAAAGAACGCGCAGGAATTCCGGCACGCCCTTGCCCTCCAGCGCAACGCCTGCGAGGACAGGAAACGCCTGACGTGCGGCAATCTGTCGGCGGAGCGCATCGAGCCAGGCCGCCTCGTCGCAGCCTGTTTCAAAGAACTGCTCAAGGAGCGCTTCGTCACGCTCTGCGATGGCTTCTGCCTCTTCGTCGGAAAACCGACTATTGGTCTGGTAATGGCGCAAATCAAGCATGTCGACCGAAAGTCGGTATTTCATCTGCTGCAAAACGCGATTCGGATCCGCTCCGGCCCGGTCGAGCTTGTTGAGGAAAACGAACACCGGCACATGATAATCCGCCAGAAGCTGCCAGAGGGTCTCTGTATGGCTCTGTACGCCCTCAGCGCAGGAGATGACCAGCACGGCATAGTCCATGACGGAAAGCGCCCGCTCCATTTCGGTGGAAAAGTCAACGTGGCCGGGGGTATCCAGCCAGTAATAGGTACCGCCGTCCAGCCGGAAGGAGGCCAGGCCGGAAAAAATAGTGATGCCGCGCTGCTTTTCCAGGGTGTGGGAATCAAGGAACGCGTCCTGATGATCGACGCGGCCGATTTTGCGGATGGCCTGTGTGTGATACAGTACGCGGTCGGAAAAGGTGGTTTTGCCTGCGTCCACGTGGGCGAGGATGCCGATGGTCTTGCGCATGGGGTAGCTCCTTTGTGTTCGGATAGGGATATGATATCACAAGTTGCGCGTCAGGGCAAGGCATGGTATAATGCCGGCAAAGGAGTTGAACACAATGTGGGGGGAAGACTTTGACGACACAACGCCGGTTGAACGGCATATCACCGCACGCAGGGATGGAAGAAGTGCCAAGCTGACGCCGGATGAGATCGACCGCGAAATGGAGGCATACCCGCGCAGCCGCACGGTTATGGAGCTTCGCCGCGTTACGCAGGAGGGCCTGGAGCATTTCGTGAGCAAATACGGCAGCACCTACCGCTCCATTCACCTCTCCTGGGAAGGCGGCGTGAAGGATTTGTCGTCCCTGGGCGATCTGCCTGAATTGGAGCATGTAACGCTGTTCTCGCAGCGCTGCGAGCGCCTGTGGGATATGTCCGGCAACAGGAAGCTGCGCGTGCTGATCATCGACAGCTGCAAGAAGCTGACAGCCCGTCCAACCATGCTTGAAACAGCGCCTTCGCTGGAAATCGTATGGGATCTGGGCGGAGCAGAAAGCACCCATCCCATGGAATCGCTGGACGGCTTTGCGAATATGCCCGCAATCCGCGAAATTCGCCTGCAGGATATCCGCCTGATGGATACACACCTCGACTTCCTGGCAACGTTGCCGACGCTGGAGGTGTTTGACTTCGAGGCAAACATGTTC
>JBGVOA010000171.1:0-2022 GCA_045126095.1 Christensenellales bacterium
GCGCTCCACAGGCGCAGGGAGTTCACGGTGGAGGTGTCGTAGCCGACCAGGGGCATATCGTAGGGCACGGCCTCGAAGGTATTGTAGGTCATGGCCACGCACAGGTTAGCCATGTGGATCTGGCCGTAGGAGATGATGGCCATCTTGCCCACGCGCTCGGCCTGGCCAGGGAAGTGGTTCCACAGGCGGGCGCAGAGGCGGCGGTTCATTTCCACCAGGATCTGATAGATGCGGGGCAGCAGGGACTTCACCATGTCCTCAGGCCACTTTTCCAGCGCCTCGGCCATGATGGTGTGGTTGGTGTAGGCGATGGTCTTGGAGACGATGGCCTGCGCCTCGTCCCAGCCCAGGCCCTCTTCATCGATCAGCAGACGCATCAGCTCGGGGATGGCCAGACCCGGATGGGTATCGTTGACATGCACGACCACCTTCTCAGGCAGCAGGTGCCAGTTGGTGCCGTTGAGCTTCTTGAAGTCGCGCAGCATGTACTGCAGGGTGGCGGAGGTGAAGAAGTACTGCTGCTTCAGGCGGAGCAGCTTGCCTTCGTAGTGATTGTCCTCGGGGTAGAGGATGTTGGAGATGGCCTCAGCCAGCTCCTTCTCTTCGGTGGCCTGGACGTACTGGCCACGGCCGAAGGAGCCCAGGTCCATGCGCTTGGGGGAGCGGGCGCTCCACAGGCGCAGGGAGTTCACGGTGGAGGTGTCGTAGCCGACCAGGGGCATATCGTAGGGCACGGCCTCGACGGTATTGTAGCCGACGTGGCGGAACACCATGCGGCCCTGCTCCTCAGCCATTTCCACATGACCGTTGAAGTGCACCTCGCAGGCGTCCTCCATCACGGGCATTTCCCACACGTTGCCGTTGCCCAGCCAGTAGTCGGGCAGCTCGACCTGCTGGCCGTCGACGATCTTCTGGCGGAACAGGCCGTATTCATAGCGGATGGAGCAGCCCATCGCGGGCAGATCCAGGGAAGCCAGGGAATCCATGAAGCAGGCAGCCAGACGGCCCAGACCGCCGTTGCCCAGCGCGGGTTCGGGCTCTTCCTTCATCACGGCGTCCAGGTCGATGCCCAGCTCGTCGATGGCGGCCTTGTACTCCTTGGTGGAGACCAGGTTGAGGATGTTCGTGTACAGGCTGCGGCCCATCAGGAACTCCACGGAGAGGTAGTACAGGCGCTTGTTGTTGTGGGTCTTGCGCTCCTCGCGGGAGATCATCCACTTCTGCATGATCTGGTCGCGGACGGTGGAAGCAAGGGCACGGTAGATCTGCGCGTTGGAGGCCTCCTCCAGGGTGCGGCCGTTATAGCGCTGAAGCTTGCCGATAATGGACGCCTTGATGGAGTCCTTGTCAAAGCGGGTGGTGGGCATGGGTCATCCTCCTCTGTATATTGCAGGAAAAATGGCGTGGTGAGCCAAATGTAACCTGCTGCGCGATGATACGCGGAATAAGCGTTGTTTCCAACAGTACAACATTATACATGCTTTGTGGGAAAATATCAAGTTTTTTTGAGTTTTCTGTCGCTTTTCCTGCGTTTGCGGGAATTGGTTACAAAATGGCCGGATGGCGGGTGTGTCAATCTTCATTGTGGATGACCGTTCCGGGCTGGATGGCCGTGCGGCCGAAACGGCTGCGCATTGCGTCCACTGCCTGCTCCAGCTTTACCTGGCGGGGATCGTCTGCCTGCACCTCCGTGAGGAAGGAGAGCTGTGCGGAGGCGGCTTCGTCCGCCGGACAAAGCCCGCTGGCGGTGACGCTCAGCAGGCGGATGGGCGCATCGGGGGACCAGCACCCGCCCAGGATGCCCAGCGCCTCGCGGAAAATCTGCCTGGTGAGGCAGGTGGGGACGGGCAGCGTTTTCTGGCGGGAGATGACCTTAAAGGACTTATCCTTGATCTGCACGGTGATGGTGCGGCATTTGAGGCCCTGGGCGCGCAGACGGGCGCCCACGCTGTCGCACAGGGGCATGAGCCCGGCGCGCCAGGCCTCCGGGCCCACCAGATCGTGGGGGTAGGTCATGCTGTT
>JBGVOA010000172.1:0-10477 GCA_045126095.1 Christensenellales bacterium
GGCCTACGCGCTGCTGGAGCGGATGATCACCATGGGCGCTGACCTGACGAAGCGCAGCTCCAACGGCTCCACGGCCCTCGACTCAGCGCTGCGCTGCGCCAGACAGTACATCCCGTCGTTCCACTATGGTGAGCGCCGCTACCTGGACGACCGCCAGCTGACCCCGGAGCTGGACGAGGACCTGATGCGCGTCTTCCGCCTGGTCATCACCAGCGCGCCGGACATCACATGGAAGCACCTGTTCATCCGCCCGGAGGAAACGCTGCTGCTGCAGTATTTGACGCGCAACGGCAGCCCCCGCTGCGAAGACCCGGAGTGTGGGCTGGCATGAAGGAGGAATTCCGCACGCTCCTCACCGGCGAGCCCCTCGAATGGCAGCTGACGAATGAGCAACGCCTCGCTCTCGGCCTTGCGCCGGTCGCGCCCCATTGGGTGCTGCGCGAGGTGCCCTGCGGCCTGCTGGCGATGTGCGAAACCTACGCGTATTTCGACGGCCCGCAGGTGATGCGCGTTATCAGCGCGGGGGAGGGCTACTACACGGAGGTCTCAGTGGACGCATCGCTGACGGAGGAGGGCCGCATCGCCCCGGTGAAGCCCGGCGGGAAGTCCGTCCCCCTGACGGCGGGGAACCTGCACAAGCGGCGGCACACGGGCGTTTCGCTGACCTTCGACGCAACAAGGTACGATACGGTCATCCGCGTGCAGGATCACGATGCGCGGCGGGATCGGCTGTATGTACGTCTGCCGCAGCGGATGTCCACCGAGGAATTCGCAGCCTGGGTCGCGGAGAAGTGCAGAGGGGTCACACCGTGACGGAAACCGACTTCTGGCAGCTGACGAACGAGCAGCGGCGGCGCTTCAGCATTGCGCCCACCTCCTTCGCCGTCGGCGACAACTAACCCTTTGCCCGCCCCGTGCAGAGATGTGCGGGGCGGCTTTCTGCATGCCAAAAGGAGCGCCCGCTCATCGGCGCGTTCAACATAGGGATATCATTATAGCGCCTGCTTTCATGGAGGCTTCGGTCCAAAACAAAACGGACTCATGTTTCTATCCACTGGGTCATGCTTTGCGCGTGGTGAAATAGTCAATAGTTGATAGACACAAATCCCGCCAAGCCACCAGTTCTGCTCTAAACAGGACTGGTGGTTTTCCATGTAACTTGCCACAAAAAAGATGATAGGCACTTTCGTGTCTACCATCATTTTGTCGCTTCATCTTGCGAGGTTCCAGGGGATTGTTTTGTTTTGGAGACACGCAAGGTGTGTATGACGCACATACAGTGCATACGTACCCGTTACGTAATGCCTTTAAATACTGTCCTTGTACTGCCTGTAGAATAGGCTTCTTAATTTTACATCATCCGATCATACCACCGCAAAGCATTTCCGTTTTGCAGCTCGCCCGGAAAAAGGGCCGACAGGGTAAAGCCGCAATTCTGCAAGGCAGCAGCAATCCACTCCTGCCGGGGATGCATGGCTGCATAGCGCAGTTTGGACAGTCTCCCGGAGAAAACCCAGACAGCCTGGTCCATCATCAGCGCCAGCTGTTCCTTTGCAGCAGCTTCATCCAGGGAGGCGCTGAACACCACCGTCATGATCGTCAGCGCTGCACTGCCTGCAATATGCGCAGCCGGGTGAACCTCCACCAGGGCGAGAATCTCTCCATTCTGCTCACTAATCAGATACTGCTTCTGCTTCTCGTACAAGCGAGTATATACGCCATAGCGGCTGTTATAGGCGGTGCTGAGCATGGCCGCACAGCTGTAGCCTTTATCCGCGTTGGTCATCAGGAACCGGGACACGCGGTCATAATCCCGCAGCGCCGCCAGACGGCAGCCCGTACCAGTGGACAAAGGTATATCTTCCAATCTGGCCAAACCGCAGGCATGGAGCTTGTAAAGCAGCTCCTCAAAATATCGGCGCAGCTTGGCCGGAGTCGCATTCACCGCCCCCAGCTGCTGCAGGAAGTCATCCAGTTCCACCCACTGGTCGCAGGTGTCGAAGATATGCCGTCCGGCACGGTTGAAGTGCAGGATCTGGTTGGTTTTCAGCACCATGACAGCCATGGTACCCTGTTCTTCCTCGCGGGCAAAGAAGTCTTCACGGTTGATGCGGTATCTCACGGTGTGTCCTCCAGCAGGTCGAGCTGAATCATTTCCCCTTCGTAGGGCAACGGGTCAAGTCGATCCCAGTCATAGATATTATGGATGGATTGAATATAGTTGCGGACCCAGGGAATGTTGCGGGCGGTGGCCATGGCAGCGGATAAGCGGTTCAGACCCGCCGGTCCGGTAACATCGCCCAGCAGGATGGGCAAATAGTTTGTCAGTGCCGCCTGACCATCGGCGCGAATCTCCAGCATGGGTTCGGACTCGCCACTTATCCTGCGAGTATCCATGGTGACGATGAGGCGCAGCGGGTCATCCCATTCGATGCGGATCTTCCCCACATACTGCCTTGCCAAGCGCCACAGATCGCGCCGGAATCGAAAGTACCCAGCCTCATCCAGCATGAGCGGACGCCCCATGCTGCGCCCCCGGCCTGAGGGCAGAAATGGCATCGCGCGGATGATATCCACCCCGCAGTCCATGCAGAGCTGCACGTACTCCGCCAACGAATCTATATTCAGCCGGTTGGGCAATATGGAGCAGACTACCTGAGGCATCCCCGCCTTTTTCAGCGCCCGGATGGCATGAACAGCACGATCAAAAGAGCCCGCTATTCCTCGCAGGCTGTCATGCTGCCAGGCATATGCGCCGTCAAGGCTTACCTGCACCGCCGTTACGCTATGCGCTGCCAGGCGCCGCGCCCAGACATCATCCAATGCTAAGCCATTGGTGACCATGGAGATGCGCGGGACCCGGCCATTGAGATGTTCCAGCAAAGGCAGAAAATCCGGACAGCACAAAGGTTCCCCGCCGCAAAGGCAGAGATTGAAGGGCTTCAAAGCCAGCACCACATCAGCAGCTCTGAGCAGTGCCGTCCGATCCATGTCCCCTATGCTGCACTCCCCGCTGCCGTTGTAGCAGTGCAGACAACGGAGGTTGCAGCGGCTGGTAATGTTCAGTGCAACGGAATCGAAATACCAAGCCCCGGAGGATTTGTTAGTCGGTAACATTGACATTCGTCATGGCATTGGCATTGGCAACGCCCACAGCGTTGGCAGCAGCTACCGCATTGGCAGCCGCCATGGCGTTGGCAGCCACATTCAGGTTAGCACCGGCGTTGACATTGGCCACCAGGTTGACATTGGCAGCGACGAACACCGGCACAAAGAAGTAACCCGCACCCTCGGTGTCCTCCAGCTCCTCGGCGGTCATGCCCTCCAGATCATCGTCGGACAGCTCGCTGGGATCGTAGAGCACCACAGCTTCATCTCCGTCCTTCTTTTCCAGCTGCTGCTCAGGCTTCTTCTTCGGCTCGTTCTCCAAAGGATTGATGATCTTGCGCTCGTCACACATGGTCTTTTGCTCCTTTATTGTTTGATCAGGCGTTTGATGGCGCCCAGGTTTTCGAATTGCATGCAAGTTTCCAGCACCCGGCTGAGGAAAGCTGGATAGCCGTCCTGCTGATAACGGGCCTTATCCTGATATTTGTTCCACAGCGCATCGGCAATCTCCTGCACGGATTTGTCAGCCTGCAGCTGGGCGAGAATTTCCGCCTTCTCTTGGCTGAGCACGCCCAGATGCCGCTTTCCGCGCCAGATGCTCTGCACGTTGGCGTTGTCTCCAATAGTCACACCCGGCTGCAACACCGCAGCGTCGTCCAGATCCCAGGGGTTGTACTGGCGGATGCGCCGGATGGTCCCGTCTCCCCGCCCGGACGCATTGATCTTATACAGCACGCTGTACAGATAGGTCGCGCCTAGCTCCTTGTAGACGCCTTCCATCTTCTGCTGCAGGGCGGGTTGGTCCAGGCCATGGTTGAACAGTGCGGTCAGCGCTGTCAGGCGGCGGATCTGATGCCGGCCTTCCAGTCGGTTGGGCAGGAGCTGCATGGTCTGCCAGCCCTGCTGACGGCCCAGACTTTCGATATCTTCATCGAAGAACACTCCCTTTCCGTCGCCCAGGCACTCGCAGAAGATGATCGCCTCGCCGCCGGGACTGAGGTACTTGGGCAGCCCCTCGACGATGCGGCGCAGCACTACCAAGCCATCCCGGCCGCCAGTACCGCAGATGGGGTAGCTCACGTCCTCCACCATGGGGATGAAGGGCGGGTTGGCATAGATGCAGTCGAAGGTCTCGCCCTCCTGCAGCACGCTGTACAGGTCACCCTGGCGCAACTCCACCTTATCCTCGCAGTTGTTCAGCAGGATGTTGAAACGGGTCACCGGCACTGCCTTGGGGTTCAGCTCCACCGACACGACCTTTTTTGCAAATCTGGCGCACAGCAGACCCTGGATGCTGCTGCCGCTGCAAAGATCCAGCGCTGTTTTGCCCCGATGATAACCGATATTCTCCGCCAAGCGGTAGCTGTCACTGCCCAGGTAGACATCAATATTGGGGTTGGTGCAGCTGGGGAACCAGGGGTTGGTCTCCACCACCAGCAGCAGGCCCTGATAAGGGATCACCACAAAATTATTGCTGCAGATCTCTTCCCCCTCGCGCTGCCACAAGCCGCCTTCGATCAGGGTCTCTACGTACTCCTGACCAATCTCCTGTGTCAATGCTGCAACATCCGCTTTTTCACCCAGGTGCAGCAGCCGGAAAGCCGCCTTGTTCGGGTTCTCCATGTGCTCGAAGCAGCGCGCCATGGAAGCATAATCAAACCACGGATCATACCAGCCATTCAAGCCGCGGAACGCCTTGATCGTGAACGCATAATCAATCTTCTCACATACACAGCGCAGCGCGGCGGTGTACTTTCTGTCTGCAATCAGCAAGGGACTCACCTCGCAATCCTTCGGTCATAAATACGCAAGTCAGCGCCGCCGGCCATTTCCTTTTCCAACGTGCAGACATGTGTGAAGCCCAACGCCGTCAGTTCCTTCAGCGTGCGCTCCTGGCAAGCGTCGAAGACCTGGTAGCGCAGCTTGCCATAGTCCTGCCGGAAAGAGGATGCTGCTTCCTCCAGCATGGCCAAGAGCAGCTGCAGCCGCGTTTCATCCGGCAGCGCACTGTCAAAGAGCGCATGCTGGACATACAGCACGGCAGATACATCCTCCGGGTAGGGCGGTCGTACGATCAGCATCGCGGTGATTTCTCCATCCCGCTCGCTGAGGAAATTGTATTCCTGATTGTTGAACTGCCGGGCGCGGACAGCATCCTCATTATGCGCGTCCTCTGTATAGACCAGGCTGGGATTGGCCGGCCCGCCTGCGTGTTTTTGCAAGAACGCAGTGATGCGGCGATAGTCCCGTTCGCCCGCCACCCGGCAGACCTTGGGCGTGATGTTCTGCTCCACCCGAGCGATATCGAAGCATTCCAGCAGGATCAATCCATCCGCCAGATCACGGCGCAGTTGTTCGTCTGCGTCCTTGGCAAGTTCGTCGAGGGCGACCCATTCGCCAGGCCTGTCCAGCAGGATGGCGGCACTCTCCTTCAGGAACAGCGCACGGAAGCCCGCCTTCAGGGGGATCACACCGTTTTTTGCCTCCTGCCGGGCAAAGGCATCCCCATTGATGATAAAGCGCATGTTATCCCTCCAGCAAGTCGTGCATCACCGTCTCACCGCTGTATGGCGCGGGCTCGAAGGTTTCCAGGTCGTAGATGTTACGGATTTGATCCGTGTAGCGGGTCAGGTGTTCATGGGCCCATAGGGTTTTGAAGCCGCCGTCCCAGTATTCGCGCAGGGTATGGCGCTTGCAGTTGCCTACCAGCACAGGCAGGTAGGTGCTCAGCGTCAGGTCGGCGTTGGCCTTGATTTCCATGGCATAGGTGTGCAGCCCGAAGCTGGCGTTGCGAGGCATGCGCCGCATGTGGTCGATGGGATCGCCCCACTGGAACATCAAACGGCCCTTGTAGGCCTGATCCAACCTTTCCAGTGTGCGGCAGAATTCGAAATACTGCCCCTCGTCCAGCATGAGGCAGCGGCCCACGGAGCGTCCGCGCCCAGAGGGGAGGAAGGGCATCAGCCGCACTTGGTTCACACCCAGACTCCAGCACAGCTCAGCGTATTCCTCCAGACTGCGGTAGTTGAGCTGGTTGGGCACCATGGACACATCCACGGTGGAAATGCCCGCAGCTCTCAAGTTGCGCACTGCCGCCGTCGCCCGTTCAAAGGAGCCCATGACACCGCGGAAGCTGTCGTGCTGCCAGGCATTGGCGCCATCGATGCTGATCTGTGCCAGATCAAGGCCATGTTCAGCCAACTGCTTTGCCATTTTTTTACTTATCAGCCAGCCGTTGGATACCATGCTTAGCTTGGCAACATGCGGTCGGAGGATGTCCATGATCTCAAACAGCTCGGGGCTGCACAGACACTCGCCGCCGCACAGGCACACGTTAAAGGGATGCATTTCTGCGACCTGACGGGCAATGGCCAGCTTTGTGTCCCGTGGCATATCCGCGTTGGGGGCCTGATCGCCGCTGTTGTTGAAGCAATGCACACACCGCAGATTACACCGCTGGGTGATATCAAAAGACACCATGATCGGCCCGTGCATCAGCCGGTAATGATTCAGGTCGATAAACACTTCATGCTGTGGCAAGGTTGACTCCTTCCCGGAAGAGGGCCGCCCGCTTCCTGTCCTGGTTATTCCACCGGGTTGCCAGCGGCGTCGTAGACAGTCTCAATGGTATTGCCGTCCTCATCATAGGTGTAAACGATGCAGGAACCATCTTCATTATATTCGACATCCTTGGCATTGCACCCATCTGCATCATAGAAGGTTTCTGCCACCAGCATGCCAGCGGCATAGCTCCCGGACCATACCTTCGTGCTGCCCGCATATTTGTACTCATATACCCGGTCCAGCCAGACCGTACCATCATCATTGGTGTTGATGGAGCGGATCTCATCGCCGTACTGGTTATACTCGCTATAGAAGGTCGCACCGGAGGTAAAGCGGGCAAGCGTCTTACACTCATAGTACCAGCCGTACTCGTTCATGGCATACTCCATGAGGGTTTCCGATACCAGACTCCCATCCGCCTCATAGGAGGCAGAACGTACGCAGTTACCATACTGGTCATATTCATTCTCGGCGGAGGTGCCGTCATCGTACCAGACAGTTGTCTTTACGGGGACGGCATTGCCGTTCTCGTCCGCTGCGTAGGTGTACTCACCAAAGAATACACCGCCGATGAACTCCAGATCCAGTATCAGCACACCATTTTCGTCGTAGGTAAGAATGTGACGGCTGTCGTTTTCGATGACGCCCTCGGCAAAATCGGTGTAATGCACCAGATTGCCCTGCTCGTCGTAGTTGTTCACCGAACCGGAGCCAGAGCCATCTCCGTAGTCCCAAATTTCGCTGCCGCAGACGGTACAGAACATAGCATCATCCAGCGTGTGCTCACCGGCATTGACAGGATGGCTGTTTTCGTCCAGCTGCCAATGGGTGTACAGGTCGCGTTCCCATTCAAAGACAGGAACCACAAGCTCTTCAGCAAAAGACGAAGCCAGCAGCACAAAAACCATCAGACACAATGCAACATATTTTTTCACTGCATGAATCTCCTTTCTCATGCATCTAGCCTCTGCCGTGCCACCAGGGCGGCAAAACGGCCATTCAAAGCAATGAGTTCATCGTAGCTGCCATCCTCGACGATACGCCCGCCTTCCAGCACTACAATGCGGCTGCAGTTCTGGATGGTGGACAGCCGGTGCGCAATCACCACGCGGGTGCAGTTCAGCGCATCCAAAGAGCGCACGGCATGGGCCTGCGCCACGTTGTCCAATGCGGAGGTTGCCTCATCCATGAACACCACCTTGGGATTGCCCACCAGGGAGCGAGCAATCAGCAGCCGCTGACGCTGTCCGCCGGAGAGGCCTGCACCGTTTTCGCCCATCATGGTGTTGAGCTTCATGGGCATGCGGCGCACATCATCAGCCAGACCGGCTTTCTCCAGGGCATCCCAGGCTTCTTCGTTGGTCATGTCCGGCTTGACGATGGACAGATTGGAGAAAATCGATCCTGACATCAGCTGACCGTTTTGTAGCACCGTGCCGATCTTCCGGCGCAGCCCTCGCAAGCTCAGGGATTTCATATCGTGATCGTCATAATAGATCGCGCCCTGCTCCGGCTTTTCAAATCCCAGCATCAATCGCATCAGGGTGGACTTGCCGCAGCCTGTCGCACCCACGATGGCGAGGTATTCGCCGGGGGCAATGTCCAGCGTCACATCGTCCAGCAGCATGGGGCCATCTTTGTTGTAGCGGAAGCTGACGTGACTCACGTTGATCTTGCCGCTCAGCTCTTCGGGAATCAGCTTGCCCGGTTCGATCTCAGGCTCCGTTTCCAGAATGGGCTTCATCATGTTCAGCATGGGGCCAAATTCGGTGATGACGGTCGCAATGCCAATGAGCGCCGTGAACGCGCCGGCCACCATGCCATATGCAGAGGAGAAAGCCATATAATCCGCTGCCGAAACGCCGCTGGCTGCAGCCGCATAGTAAATCGTTACAAGACCCAGCAGACTGACCAGGCCCATCAACGGCTGACGATACAGCAGCAGCTTGGGCTGACGGTAAGTCAAAACAGCCACAGCCTTGTATTCATCTGCCCATTTGGCAAAGACGCGCTTTTCCGCGCCGGAAAGGCGGATCTTCTGGAGGCCGTTGATGATGGTCAGCATCCGGCCGGAGAGCTTGCTCTGTCTGCGCACGCGCTGGTTTGCCCGCTTGAGCCCAATCATCACACATGCCAGAGACAGGGCGGTTTTCAGCACCAGCACGATCACCGCAGGAACCGTCAACGCCGGGGCAAAGGCAGAGATCTGCGCGATGTAAATGAGGGAAAACAAACCCGTCAAGCCCGAGGAAAACACTGCCTTCACGGTGGAGGCAGTCAGGTTGTCAATGGAACCCAGCTGCGAAGCGATTTCTCCGGAGGCATGCTCCTTGAAGAAGCCCGCCGGCATAGCCATTACCCGGGCCATAGCTGCCGACTGCAGTGACGCCCCCACACGGATATTCACCACGCCAACCGCCAGGTTTTTCAGCAAATTCACCAGATGGGTGGATAACACAGAAAACACCAACAGGAACAGTACCGGCAGCACCAGGCTGACCTGTCCGGAAGGGATCAGGCCGGAGAACACCAGCTGCGTCATGGCAGGCAGCGTCATGGCAAGGATACTGGCCAGCGCCGTGGCGCCGATGAGCTGCACATAGTCCCAGGCCGTCAGGGCTTTAAGCATATATCGATACAGCTCTCCCAGGGTGAGTTTCCCCGCAGGCAGGGGCACATAGAAGTACAGCGCTTCCGTCTGCAGGTTGGCGGCTGTCTGCCGGTTCACCCGGATGCGCTTGCCCTGTGCCGCATCAAAGTATTCGTAGTGATTGCCTTTGGGTAAGATCGCCACGATCTGACCATCTTGTGTCCTGCCCAGGTAGGGCCCGATGGCATCCCGATACCATTCGCCCTCCAGCAGCACGGGACGGGAGGCAATGTTCATGGTTTCCGTTAAATAGGCCACCGGATCAGTCATGTCGGGAATTTCTGCAGGTTGATGGAAAAAAGCAAGGATCTCTTCCACTGCGCTCGCAGCTTGCCTACCTTCGTTCTGCATCTTGCCAGTGCTTCTTCCCGTCACTGTTGAGGCAAGATCACGATAGGTTGCTTCCAGCAACACATCGTCCAGCTGAGCGCGTCGGAGGCTCTTTGCATTTGTCTGTGACATACGATCAGCCTCCCTTACGATGCGCTGACCAGCGCGGCATAATCGCCGCCCAGTGCCAGCAGCTCCTCATGTGTACCGCGCTCGGTGACAGTGCCATTGTGCAGCACCAGGATTTCATCCGCATCCCGGATCGTGGACAGTCGGTGAGCTACCAGCAGCATGGTCATGCCGCGTGCCTTGATAGCGTCCATCACCAACGACTCCGTTTGGGCATCAAGGGCAGAGGTCGCCTCGTCCAGAATGATGACGGAGGGGTTTCCCGCCAGCGCGCGAGCGATCTCCAGCTGCTGGCGCTGCCCGCCGGAGAAATTGCCGCCGCCTTCCACAATGCGGGCCTCATAGCCACCTTCATGTTTGAGGATGGCCTCATGCACCTGGGCATCCCGAGCGGCGCGAATCATGTCCGCATCCGTGATGGTACCGTCAGCAAAGCGGAAATTATCCTTCACTGTGCCGGAAAACAGGAAAATATCCTGATCCACCACCGCCACAGAGGAGGTAAAGGCCGCCCGGTCATAGGCTTTCATGGGCTTGCCGTCAAAGAGGATTTCTCCTTCCCAGGGCTGATAAAGCCCCGCTACCAGCCGGGAAATGGTGGACTTGCCACAACCCGAGGAACCCACCAGTGCCACCTTGCGGCCCGGGGTCAGCTCCAGGGAGAAATCCTTTACAATCGGAGCTGCCTGCTTGGAG
>JBGVOA010000173.1:0-2642 GCA_045126095.1 Christensenellales bacterium
GGACTTGAGCAGGCCCAGCTCGGTCAGATCCGCCACGATGGCCTTGCGGGCCTCGGTAGTGGTCATGCCGGCGTACTTGCCGCAGTCCAGCACCTCCAGGTTTTCCACCGCATCCTGGTCCTCCAGCTGCGCCTTCACGTCCGCTGCGCCGGTCATGCGGCCGTCGTAGGTGAACACGCGCACCAGGGGCAGGTTGTGGCGGGCGCCGACCATGTTGTCGTTGGGGTCGTGGGCGGGGGTGATCTTCACCACGCCGGTGCCCTTGGTCATGTCGGCATGATCGTCACAGACGATCGGGATCTCCTTGTTGATCAGGGGCAGCACCACGTGGCAGCCATGCAGGTGGGCATAGCGCTCGTCCGCAGCGTTGATGGCCACGGCGGTATCGCCCAGCATGGTCTCGGGGCGGGTGGTGGCCAGCTCCAGCATCTCGCCGGTCTCCTTCACGGGGTACAGCAGGTGCCAGAAGTTGCCCTGCTTCTCCTCATAGGTCACCTCCGCGTCAGAGATGGCGGACATGCAGCAGGGGCACCAGTTGACCAGGCGCGCGCCGCGGTAGATCAGGCCCTTCTCGTACAGGCGGCAGAAGGTCTCACGCACGGCCTTGGAGCAGCCCTCGTCCATGGTGAAGCGCTCGCGGCTCCAGTCGCAGGAGATGCCCATGCGGCGCTGCTGGTGGACGATGCGTCCGCCGTACTCTTCCTTCCACTTCCAGGCGCGGTCGAGGAAGCCCTCGCGGCCCAGGGACTCCTTCGTCAGACCTTCCTTCTCCATCGCGGCCACAATCTTGACCTCGGTGGCGATGGCCGCATGGTCAGTGCCGGGCAGCCACAGGGTGGGGTCGCCCTTCATGCGGTGGTAGCGGATGGCCGCGTCCTGCAGCGTGCAGTCCAGCGCATGGCCCATGTGCAGCTGACCGGTGATGTTCGGCGGGGGCATCACGATGGTGAAGGGCTTCTTGCCCTCCACGCGGTGCGCCTCGAACGCCCCGGACTCCTCCCATGCCTTGTACAGATCGTTCTCAATCGCTTGCGGATTATACGTCTTTTCCATTTCCATGGTCGTCAACTCCTTTGCTGCGAGGGGCCTCCGGCGGCCAAGGGCGCTGCCCTTGGGTCCCGGCAGGGACTCTGTCCCTGCACCCTGCCAAGGGCGCTGCCCTTGGATCCTGGGAGGGCTCTGCCCTCCACCCGCGAAGGGCTTTCAGCCCTTTCGAAACCCATCTCGCGATCTTTCTTGGTTCTTTTCTTTGGGGTTGTGCGCGCGTGGGGCTTATGGGATTACTTAGCCCACATTCCCCAAGGGTTCCCTTCCTGAGGGATTCCCCCGCGTGTCAGCAGCGGAAGCTGCTTTGGGCGACCGCGCCCACATGGCGGTCGGCAATGCAGTTCATACGGGTCACCACCTTCATATTTGCTTATCAGATGAATGCACGGACCACGCAGACGACCAGCCCGATCGCCGCCGCAATTTCCGTCACCATCGCCCAGCTGCGAAAACCGTTTTTCTTCAGCCACGGCACCAACCAGAACATGATCGCAGCAAACAACAACATCACAGCAAATTCGCTGACGCTAAGGTTGTTGTCATTGCCTTTCCAGTACCTTGGCACTCGTGACATACATTCCTCCAAAACGCAAAGCAGCCCCATCCCGAAGGACGGAGCTGCTCCGTGGTACCACCTTACTTCGCAAACGTCGTCCTGAAAGGGACAGAGTCTGCCTCAAGCGCGCTGTAACGGGCGCGGCCCGCACGAAGCTAACATGCCAACGCATGCTTCACCCCGCGCTCTGTGAAGCGACCTTCCCTCACCCGACGCGTGAGCAGTCTTCCAGCCGGTGAACCGCTCTCTCTGTCCGCACGGACGTTGAGGTACTCCTCTCCATTTGCGAGTGTGGTATGCTATTTAAGCCGCGAAACTGGATTACGCGTCCTTCTCCTCGTTCTTCACGACGACCTGAACGCCCTTGTAGTAACCGCAGTGCTTGCACACGCGGTGAGCCAGCTTCATTTCGTGGCACTGGGGGCACTCAACGATGCCGGGCAGGGTGAGCTTCCAGTTAGCCTGACGGCTGTGCTTGCGAGCCTTAGAGATCTTTCCCTTAGGAGTAGCCATTGTTACACCTCCTCATCCTTTTATGGGGGGCAGCCATTGCTGACCTCAGTTTTCTTCGTTGTCAGACTTTTCAGCCAGCAACTGCTGCAATGCCGCAAAAGGACGCTGTACATTCACTTCGTCCTGGCAAAGCATCATCACGTCGCCGTCCGCATCCTCATATTCAAACACGCAGTCTTCCCGGCAAAGGAAGCGCGAGGGCATGTTGAATAGCACATAGGACAGGGTGAGCCGTTCCAGATCCAGAGCGCTGCCGGTGTAGGCAAAAATCTCGTCGTCCTCAGGGTCGCCCTCGAAAACGAAGGTCTCCCGGAACTCCCCCTCTATCGTGCCGGAGGCGGGCGCCAGACAGTTGGCGCATGAAGTGTGAGCCACGGTTGACAGCCTTCCGTCCACCGTTACGCTGCCGTCTTCACCGGCCAGCATCACGCCTGTCAGCTGCACGGGGTCAAAGGTGACCTCCTGGCCGCTGATGAATTGCGGAGCCATGGTCTGCTCCACAGAAAAGGCGTATTCCGTACCGGGA
>JBGVOA010000174.1:0-4878 GCA_045126095.1 Christensenellales bacterium
ACCTTGCCGTCCAGACCGCCGCAGCGGACGATCTCCTTGGCGATCTCCTTGGTCTCGTCGTCCAGCAGAACCACGTGGTCGGAGTCCCAGCGGATGGGGCGGGTGATGTGCAGCGCCAGCTCGGGGAAGAACGCCAGCAGCGCGGGAATCTTGTCAGATACAACCTCAGTGGGGTGGTAGTGGCCGTTGTCCATCAGGGGGATGCACTTGCCGGGATTCATCGCAGCATACGCCAGAGAATACTCCGCGCTGCCCACGGTGTAGGCTTCCACGCCGATGCCGAAGACCTTGGACTCCACGCAGGGCTTGACCTTGTCGAAGTCAAAGGGCTCGGTGAGGATCTCGTCCATGGCCTCCTTATAGCGCACGCGCGGGCCCAGACGGTCGGCCGGGATGTCCTTGAAGCCGTCGCCTGTCCAGATGTTCATGATGCAGGGCTGGCCCAGCTCCTCCGCCAGGTACTGGCTGATGCGGAT
The DNA here is from genome assembly GCA_045126095.1 of Christensenellales bacterium. GTDB lineage: Bacteria > Bacillota > Clostridia > Christensenellales > Aristaeellaceae > UBA11524. The sequence goes on from JBGVOA010000174.1 coordinate 477, forward strand.
GCAGGCCTTGCCGTGCTCGATCCAGAAGCGGCGGGTCTCCTCGTTGGGGGAGGACAGCGTCAGCGGATCGCACTTGGGGTGGGAGAAGAAGGTGGGGTTGAAGTCGCAGCCCAGGCCGCGGGCCTTGCAGAACTCCACCCACTTGCGGAAGTGCTTCGGCTCAAGCTTGTCGCGGTCAACCCAGGGGGTCTCCTCGTCGAAGATGGCGTAGCAGGCGTGCAGGTTCATCTTCGGCGTGCCGGGGCACATGGACATCGCCATGTCCAGATCAGCCATCAGCTCCTCAGGGGTGCGGGCGCGGCCGGGGTAGTTGCCGGTGGTCTGAATGCCGCCGGTGAGGGGAGCGCTGGGGTCGCCGTCAAAGCCGCGAACGTCGTCGCCCTGCCAGCAGTGCAGGGATACAGGCGCCTTCGCCAGCTTGTCCATCGCGGCTTCTACGTCAATGCCGAGGGCTTCGTACCTGGCTTTGGCCTGTTCGTACAGGGTCATGAGGATCATCCTTTCAGATCATTCGGAATGCGGAATCTGGAGTGTGGGACGGGGCGTCTCAGCCGTCATTCCTTGGGCAGATATTCCCTGATCTCAAAGCTGCCGGGGAGCGCCGCACGGAACGCCGCCAGATCGGCAAACGCACCGTCGGCGATCATCTGCGCGGCAAGGTTGCCCAGGGCGGTTCCCTCGGCGGGGCCTGCGTAGACGGGCAGGCCGGTCACGTCCGCCGTCATCTGGTTGAGGACGACATTCTGGCTGCCGCCGCCCACGATGTTGATGCTGGTGAAGGTCTTGCCGGTGATGGCGCTCATTTCCCGGATGGACTTATCGTAGCACACGGCCAGGCCCATCGTCACCGCGCGGAGGACGTCCGCCAGGGACTGGGGCTCGGGGGCTCCTTGCTCCCGCAGAGCCGCCCTGACCTCTGCCAGCATGCTGTCCGGGGCCAGGAAGCGGCCCGCTGCTGCGTCAATGCAGGCGGGGTAGGTGGACGCGGCTGCCATGTCCGCCATCTGGGCGAAGGTGTGTGCGCCGCCGGTCTCCTTGTGAATGCACTGGAGCATCCACATGCCCATGATGTTTTTGAGGAAGCGCGTGGTGCCGCCGTAGCCGCCCTCGTTGGTGAAGCCGGCGGCCAGCGCCTCGCCCGTTGCCACGGGGCCGGGGAGCTCCGTGCCCAACAGGCTCCATGTGCCGGAGGACAGGAACGCTGCGCCCTCGTCCTTCGCCGGGATGGCCATGTAGGCGCTGCCGGTATCGTGGGTGGCGGGGAGGACGACGGTGGCGGTGCAGCCCGTTTCCGCCCGGATGGCTTCGCTCAGCGGCCCCAGTACGGTGCCCGGCCTCACCATGGGCGTGCGGAACCACTTGTCCGGCAGGCCCGCTGCCATGCGGATCATCTCCGACCAGCTGCCGGTTTCCGCGTTGCACAGCGCTCCGGTGGTGCACTCCGTCCATTCGTGGGCCTTTCTGCCGGTGAGGACGTAGGAGAGGTACTCCGGCATCATCAGGAAGTCCTCCGCCGTGTCCGCATATTCCGGATGCTCGCGCAGCACGGCCATCATCTGGTAGACGGTGTTGAAGGGCTGCTTGGCGATGCCGCACAGGCCGTAGTGGAAGGGGTAGGGGAGCGCCTCCTCCAGCAGTGCATCGACGCCCTCGGTGCGGCTGTCACGGTAGGCGACTGCATCGCCCAGGCGCTGGCCTGCCTTGTCCAGGAGGACGAAGTCCACGCCCCAGGTGTCCACCCCGATGAAATCCGGGGTCAGCCCTGCCGCCACGGCGGCCTTCACGCCTGCGATGACGTGCCCTTCGAGGGCCACGATGTCCCAGCAGAGGTGGCCGTTCCGCATTTCCGCGCCGTTGGGGAAGCGGTAGACCTCCCGGGTCACGATCCTTTCCCCCTCCAGCCACGCGGCGATGTGCCGTCCGCTGGATGCGCCGATGTCAATGGCAAGATAAATCCTCATGCGCTTCACTCCATCAGAAACATTTGTTCAAGCCTGGGCTGCGCGCCGGTGACCGGGTCCATGACCATGTCCAGCACGTCCGCCATCCAGGCGTTCCACCTGTCCACAACGGGGCTGTTTGCCTGCGTTTTTTCGGCGAAGGCAACGCCCTTTTCGCACTCGTAGTAGCCAAAGAGCACGTCCCCGTCCGACCAGATGGTATAATTCCGGATGCCGGCGGATTTCAGCAGCTCCACCATTTCCGGCCAGATCTCGTCGTGCCGCTTCTTGTACTCCTCGCGTTTGCCCGGCCTGATGCGGCCCATCCATGCGTAGCGTTCCATCGGGAGACCTCCCTGTATTTCGTTTCCGTTGCCCCCATTGTAGCACATTTGGCCGGAACATGGTAGCCCCTTGCCGGGGTAAATGCGCATTTGGGGGCTGTTCCCGCGGGGGAAAGTGTGCTATAATCGTCATCAGAACACTGCGCAAGGAGGCTGCGGCAATGGCAAGGATCACCTTTGACCGCCAGAGGGTGCTGGAGGCGGTGGACGCGATCGTCCGCCAGACGATGAACATGGATATGATGTGGGACTGGCCCTGCGGCGTGGCCTATTACGGCGTGTGCGAGGCCGCCCGTGCCACCGGTCGCCGGGAGTACCTCGACCTGGTGAAGGCTCGCGTGGACGAGTACATCGCCCTGGGCCTGCCCGGCTGGACGGTCAACACCTGCTCCATGGGCCACGCCCTGCTGACGCTCCATGAGGTCACTGGGGAGGAGAAGTACAAGCAGGTCGCCATGAGTAAGATCGATTACCTGCGCCACAACGCCCTGCGCTTCGGGGACAGCGTGCTGCAGCACACCGTGTCCGCCAAGAATGATTTCCCGGAGCAGGCCTGGGCTGACACGCTCTTCATGGCCGCGTTCTTCATGCTGCGCGCCGGTGTGGCCTGGGGCGATCAGGCCCTCATTGAGGACGCGCTGAACCAGTACTTCTGGCACATTGAGTACCTTCAGAATCCCCAGACCGGCCTGTGGTATCACGGCTACAACAACATCCAGAAGAGCCACATGTCCGGCTTCTGCTGGGGCCGGGCCAATGCCTGGGCGGCCTATACCATGGCCCAGGTCGGCATCGTGCTGCCGGAGTGCTACCTCTATCCCAAATACATGGACGTTTCCGGTTCTTTGGCCGAGCAGCTGGCGGCCCTCAAGCTCCTGCAGACGGAGAACGGCCTGTGGCGCACCATCCTCGACGATCCCGAATCCTACGAGGAGGTGTCCGCCTCTGCGGGCATTGCCGCGGCCATGGTGCTCAAGGGCAACCCTCTGCACAAGAGGTACATCGACCGCGCGGTGGAGGGCATTCTGGCCAACGTCAGCCCGGAGGGGCGGGTGCTGAACGTTTCCGGCGGCACGGCGGTGATGAAGGATCGCGAGGGGTACCGGGGCATTCCCCGCAAGTGGACCCAGGGCTGGGGTCAGGGCCTTGCGCTGGCCTTCCTCGCGGCGGTGCTGGAGAGCGATGGCAACCAGGGCGACGGCGCGCTGTAAGCAGGATTCCCACGGGCAGGAGCGGCGGACGAGACGCTCACTGCCCGTTTTTTGCGCCTGAATAGGGGAATGTTCGTTTGCATAATGACAGTATAGCGCAGGTTCTGTAAAAATGCAAGATAATCTTTTACAACGCGTAACAGCCCGTAACAGCCCGATCCCTTCCGGGGGGAGGAGGGTGCCTCCCAAGCCACGCCAAGGACAAGCAACAAGAGACCCCACCCTTTGCCCCTCCACCAACGCCAAACACCAAAGTCCGCCTCTCCACGCACCAACCAAGCCTCACAGCGGCTGCCGCTCAACCCGCAAGAGGACGATGCGGCGAATTTGCAGAGGATTGCTTCCGCTTCAGCGGAAATACAAGCAATCCTCTGCAACCCGAGCCGCCCCAGGTCGCAGCCGCGCGACCAACTCACAAGGACGGCGCGGGGGTCCGGGGGAATCGCCTTTTTGCGATTCGCCCCGGCGGCTTTCCGCCGATTTCGCCGGGCGAAAGCGGCCTCCCAAGCAACAACAAGGACAAGAAACATAAAGAACCCAACTCCCACGCCCCCACAAAAAAAATTCAAAAAACCCCTTGCAAAACCCGAACACATGTGCTATACTAAACACGAACAGGGGTTCTCTTAACCGCCCAGGCGGAAAGGGAACAAGCCTCCACAGCCCCCAGGGACAAGCCGCACCGGCCCCCTGCCCGGGCGGGAGGGCCGAACCCGCGGGGGCCGAAAGGGCCCGCCCGTGGGGGGAGGGGGGGCAGGCCGGAGCGGAGCGACGGCCTGTAAGGGAATCCCCCGGGCCGCAGCCCGCCTGGGAAATGCCCGGGCAAAAGGGGCCTGCCCCGCAAGGCAAGTCCCGATCACGTCCCTGTGCCAGGGAATCCCCACGGGCCGCAGCCCGCCTGGATCGG
>JBGVOA010000175.1:0-3890 GCA_045126095.1 Christensenellales bacterium
CCCCCTACCCCCTCCGCGTGGCGCGACCTGCGCGGAAAGTCGCTCAAATCGCAGCGAATTACCATGGACGCCGTGCCCAGCCCGGGTTCTCCCGGGCAGTCTTGGTTGAATGACATTTGCGACACAGCGACTGCAGGTTGCAGACGTCAAAGAACAGTGTTTTGTCGCCTTTATGCGGGATTATGTGGTCCACTTCGGTAGCGTGTGTGAGTTTTTTTTGCTCCGCGCACACCCGACAAACAGGCTCCCGGGCCAGCTGCTTTTTTCGCATTTCTTTCCAGCGCGATGTGTTGTACATGGCGTTGGTCATAGCGCGATAGTCCGTCTCCGGCTGCCGGGCATGATTTGCGCAGCGGCCTTTGCCGCCCAATGCGTACGCGGTACAGCCCGGCACACAGCACGCTCTCGGCGGTAAACTGGGCATCCTCGACAGCCTCCATTCCCGTTTTTCAAAACCAAAGGCCGCACGGTCAAAAAATGAACCGGCGGCCTTTTAAGAAGAGGGGTGATCTCACCGGGCGTTTTGTTTTCCGCCCGGTTTCGACATTAGCATTATAGCACATCCCGATGTTGCACGCCGTTGCAATTTTCCGGAATTTGTAAAATTTCAAGCACATCCGCATGCCAGCGCCAGCATGTGGTGCGGTCGATCTCCATCTTTCGTGCAATCGTCCTCCAGCTCAGTCCTTCCAGGTATCTCAGCTCCAGCAGCGTTTTCTGCGCCTCGGGCAGCTGACTGATCGCCGCCGTTATCTCTTCCCTCCGCAGAATCAGCCGGTCGATATCCGTATTGATGCTGTCCTCCAATTCGATCAGCCGCGCGCTGGTATCCGTCCAATCGTGCTTGGCGCCTCCGGCGGTTGGCACAGATACGATCTGCGTGCATCTATCCTGCATCGCTCTCAGGCATTCGATTTGCTCCAGCTTGCTGTTGATCTGCAAATTCAGCAGGCGGACCGATTCCAGCCACTGCCGTACGCGTTCCTGTCGGGTCGGCTCCCGCGCACCGTAATGCTCCACATGCACAGCCATTGCCGATCACCTCAACACAGCCTGCCATGCTTACGCGGGCGCTGAGCGTTGATGCGCATCTTCTGATGAACCTCGCGACCCAGGTTGATCTCCAGAAAACCCGCCAGATCGCACACGCGAATGATCACATCCGCCAGCTCCTCCGCCACGTCAGAATGATGCACGCCGCGCTTGCGGATGGCCTGCACAGTCTCGCTGACCTCGGTACCCACAAGCGCCAGCTGTGCCATCACAAAGTACCGCTTTGCCGCTTCGCAAAGCTGCTGCTGATCCTGCCCGCGCAGATAGCCCATCTCCACGGCAATGTCCTCGTAAAAACCTTTGTCCACCGCATTGGCGTGCGCCTCGGTGACGATATCGTTGATGCTCTGTCTGTACTCCATGATTATCGATCCTCCAGCAATCTTATTTTCATTTCCCGCTGCTTTGTCGTCAGGTATGAAAGACCTTCCAGCCACAACAGCAGCTCGCTGTGCCGAACGAAGTATCTCTTGTGCCCGCTTTTTTCCTGCCGGTGAGGCATACCGCCTTTCGCGACCATGCTGCTCAATCCGGCGCGACTGCAGCGAAAATAGCGAGCCGCCTCTGCTATGGTCAAATCCTCCTCGCGCGGCGGATCTGACCGCAGATCCACCGGCATCTGCTGCATACCCGGCTTATAATGCTTGCGGACGCTCTTTTTTGCCTCACATTTCGGTTTGCGGTCCGCACACCCGATCCGAACCGGGCGCATATCGCGGATCCTGCCCACGTCTTCCGATGTGTAAACCATCTTCGGATGCGCTGCCACGTATTCCAGCGCGTTGAGATTGATTCGTTCCCGCCCATCCGCAGTCCGTCTGATGCCCGGCGCGCAGGCCTGCATCAGTTCCTCGTGCGTATATGTATCGCACTTGACCAGCGTATACCCGAGTGGGATCGCCCTGTCCTCTTTGATCGCAACTCTCATGCGTTTCCTCCAAATCCGCGAACGTTTTCGCTTTTGTCAATGCTGCAGCCGATTCGGCAGCAGGCTGAAGATATCCACCTGTCCGTCGATGGGTACGATCGCCGTCCGCACCGGTTCTGTCAACACCGCCCAGCCCATGCGATAGGGATGCAGCGGACAGGCCACTCGATTACAGCCCTCCGCCTCCTTGCGCGAGCCACCGCTGCACTCCAGACAGTAGCTGCGCACCGCTGCCAGCACGGCGTCCTGTATGTCCCGCCTGCTCATTATGCGCCACCTCCGTCAAAACGGCAGTTCGTCGTCATCCACCTGCACAAAGCCCTGCCGAGCTGCATCCGGAGGCAGCGCATTCTGTCCGGACGACGCACTCAGGAATTCCATCTCATCCGCCACCACCTCGGTGACATAGCGCTTGCTGCCATCCTGCGCATCATAGCTGCGGGACTGAATCTGCCCGACCACGCCCGCCTTTTTGCCCTTGCTCAGATACCGGGCGCACAGGTCAGCCAGCTGCCGCCAGGCAATCACCGTGATGTAATCCGCCGCCTTGTTGCCGTTTGCATCGGCGAAGCGCCGGTTGATCGCCAGCGTAAAGCGGCAGACCGCCACTCCGCCCGACGTGGTTTTGTATTCCGGATCGCGTGTCAGGTTGCCGATCAAGATCACCTTGTTCATTCGTCATTCCCCCCAGAAGTATGTGTCGTATCTCTCCCGAAGTTCCTCGGGCGTGTTGATGCCGTTTGAAGTCCAGTCTACCAGCAGCTGCAGCGCATAGCTTGCGCCGTCCATCAGCGGATAGCGCAGGTGCCGGTTGAACGTCTTATCCAGCGCCTCGCCGATCAGCGCAAAGGGAAAGCGGTTCATGAGCAGGATCTGCCGCATCGCAACCGGATTGCTGAACAGTTCGGCATACTCTGTACGCTCCAGCTGCTCCAGGAAAGCCTGAGCGGCGCGCAGATGCCGTCTGTCTTCCGGCGTCTTTGTGTGATTGTACGCCTCGCGCACGCACGCGCGCGCATCTCTCCTGTCATCAGTAGATTCTTCTTCTCCGTTTTCTTTTATTTTATTTATATATGTATTCGCAGGATAAGCAGTGGTTAAAGTAGTGGGATAAGTAGCGGTCAAAGTCGCAGGATAAGTCGCATATTTCGACTTATCATTTTTGACCCGCTCCGAGAAATACTGGATTTCGTACAGCGGACACAACCGCTTCTGACCTTTGTAGTGGATCAAACCTTCTTGGATCAGCTGGTTGCGGGCGCGGATCAGGCTGTCCTTTGAGCATCCGACCATCGCGATCAGCATGGAGTTAGGCACCGATATCGTCCGAGGAAACCGCTCCTTATTCGCCAGATACTGCAATTTGCGCATCAGCTTGTATGCGGTTTCGCTCAGAGGATGGGTCAGTTCCCAATCATCCAATGAGTTGATCTCGACCAAATAGTTCACGCTCATAGGCTGTTCCTCCGCTCAGTCAATGACCTGAATCTGCACCTTGTCGGCGGCAAACTCGCTGACATACAGCATGGCATTCACCGCGAGGCAGATGTCCGCCTGGTACTCATCGCAGCAGGTTTGCAGGTCGTCCACGGGCACCTGATTCTGCATCATCAGCTTCTCCATCATCTTGCCAAACAGGGCCGCGGTCATGTTCAGGCGTTCGGCGAGTTCCTTCCACTCCTCGCCGGTCAGGGTAATTGGGTTTGTCACGATCATTCCTCCTCTTGTATATCCGCTGCCAGCAGCCACAGCGCGCAGGCGCACGTCAATGCACAGACCCATTCTGCCGGGGTCATTGCCGGGGCTCCTCTGCGTCCATCTTCGCACCGCCCGGCTGATCAGATCGTTGTTCATCCCTCAGCGCATCCGGCATTTCCGGCAGCAGCGTCCAGTGCGAGATCTGCGGATT
>JBGVOA010000176.1:0-4594 GCA_045126095.1 Christensenellales bacterium
TTCAGGTCGATATCGGGAACCTTGTCGCCCTCGAAGCCCAGGAAGACCTCGAAGGGGATGTCGAAGCCGTCCTTGGCCAGGTTTCGTCCGCAGAGGGGGCAGTCCTTGTCCGGCAGGTCAACGCCCATCTTGTAGGTGGCCTTGTCCACGTCGAAGAAGCCCTTGCGGCAGTGGACGCAGCGGTAATGGGGCGGGAGCGCGTTGACCTCCGTGATGCCGCACATGTGCGCCACGAAGGACGAGCCCACCGAGCCGCGGGAGCCCACCAGATAGCCGTCGTCGTTGGACTTCTTCACCAGCTTCTGGGCGATGTTGTACAGGGTGGCAAAGCCGTAGCCGATGATGGACTTGAGCTCCTTCTCGATGCGGGCTACGACGATCTCCGGCAGCTCCTCGCCGTACATCTCCTTCGCTCGTCCCCAGGTCATGTTCTGGATGTTGTCCGCCGCGTCCTCCCACAGGGGCTGGAAGGTGTCCTCGCCCTTGGGATGGATGGGGAAGAGCTGCAATTTTTCCACCTGGTCGGCGATTTTTTTCGGGTTGTCGATGACCACCTCATGGCACTTTTCCGGCCCGAGGTAGGCGAATTCCTCCAGCATTTCGTCGGTGGTTTTGAAGTAGAGCGGCGCCTGATTGTCCGCGTCCTCAAAGCCCATACCGGCCTGGATGATGGCGCGGTTCTTGGCGTGGTGCGGATCAAGGAAGTGTACATCGCCCGTCGCCACGACCGGCTTACCTAACTCCTCGCCCAATTTGACGATGATGCGGTTCAGGTCGCGCAGGGCTTCCTCATCCGGGAATCGGCCCTCGCGCACCATGAAGTAGTTGTTGCCGATGGGCTGGATTTCGAGGTAGTCGTACCAGGAGGCGATCTCCTTCAGCTTCTCCCAGGGCTCGTTGGCCAGCACCGCCTGGAACAGCTCGCCCGCCTCGCAGGCGCTGCCGATAATGAGGCCATCACGCAGCTCCTGGATCTTCTGCTTGGGCATGTGGGGACGGCGGCGGAAGTAATCCAGGTGTCCGATGGTGACGAGCCGGTTCAGGTTCACCAGGCCATCCTGGGTCTTCACCAGGATGATGACGTGGTAGCTGTCGCCGATGGCGCCGCCCTTGAGGGTGTTCAGATCCGCGAGGGTTGCAAGGCCCTGGTCCTCCTGGAGCATTTTGAACATGCGGTTGAGGCAGTGAGCGGTGGCCGTTGCGTCGTGCACGGCGCGGTGGGCGTTCTTGAGGGACACCTGCAGCTGCTTGCAAACGGCGGAGAGCTTGAAGCTCTTCATCTCCGGGAACATCTTGCGGCTGAGGGTCAGGGTATCGATGATCGGGGCATTGAAGCTGCGGCCCAGACGCTTGAGTTCCGCCTTGAGCAGCGATGCATCAAAGGCGGCGTTGTGGGCTGCGATGGGCGCGTCCCCGATGAAATCCATCAGCTTGGGGATGGCGGTTTCGGCGGTTTCCTTGTCCGCCAGCATCATATCGGTGATGCCGGTCAGCTTGACGATCTTCTCGGCAAGCGGCTTTTTCGGGTTCACCAGCAGGGACAGGGAGTCCACCACCGTGCCGCCCACGACCTTCACCGCGCCGATCTCGATGACACGGTCGGTGGCGGTGTTCAGGCCCGTGGACTCGAAGTCCAGCACCACGATGGGGTCGTTCAGGTCGCGGCCATCGGCGTTCACAACCACCTGCTTCTCGTCGATCATGTAGCCCTCGCAGCCAGGAATCAGTTTGATGGGCTGCTTTTTCGCGGCATTGAAGGCAGCCGGGAAGGCCTGCACCACGCCGTGATCGGTGATGGCCACCGCCGGATGTCCCCACTTGATGGCGCGCTTGATCAGGTCGCCTGCGGGGGTCATGGCGTCCATGGTGGACATGTTGGTGTGCATGTGCAGCTCGATGCGCTTTTCTTCAGCGGTATCCTCGCGCTCCACGCGCTCCATGGGCACCATATCGCGCACGGAGATGGACAATTCGCGGGCGAAGTTATCGTACATGCACTCGCCGCGGATCTTGACGTTCATGCCCACCTTGATCTGGTTGACCTTATCCATGACGAACTGGCGCTCTTCGGCGGTGATGGGCGGCAGGGGCTCGTCCTCATTGCGCTTCTTGCCGAACTGATTGCGGCGGAAGCGGAAGAAATTCTTGCACAGGATGGATGATGTATAGTCCGTCACCGCGAAGGTGACCAGCAGCATTTCGCCGCCCTTGAGCTCCTTCTGCTCCACCTTGAAGATGTCGCCCTGGACGACCACCAGACCTGCGTCGGAGGTCAGCTCCTTCATTTCGATGGGGCGATCGGCGATGGCGCGGCCCATGATGGGCTTGCCGATGGCGGTGTCGGTCATGGTCGGGGTGACGATATCGGCCTTCTTGGCCTCCTCGGCGGCGGCGATGGCGGCAGCCTTGGCGGCCTCCTCAGCGCGTTCGGCGTCGGACTTCTTCTCCTTGGGCGCGCGGGGCTTTTTCTCCTTTTCGGGCTTGGGCTCGGCAGCGGTGTAGCCGTAGCGCTCCGCCAGCTCCTGGGTGGTGTAGGTCACCTGCTGCGCCTGCTCCCGCTCCTGACGGATCTCCGCCAGGCGCTTCTCCTGGTCGCCCGCCACCGTCAGCTCCACCGGAATGTCCAGCGCAAAAATATCCTTCACCGCCTGGGCGAGGCGGGCGGCCACGTTCTGCTTGGCCATGTACTGCATGCTGAAGGGATCGGGGAAGGTCAGCGTGATGCGGTCATCCAGGCAGCGCCAGTCAATCGACTCCATCCAGCTGACGGAAGCGGGGTAGTTGCGCTTCAGGAAGTCCGTCAGCACGGGCTTGTAGGCACTGATGTTGTCCATGAAATCCTGCCCCAGACCCGGGGACACCACGCGCAGCGCCAGGGGCTTCTGCGGGAAGGTGCGGCGCAGGATGCGCTCCATCCGCAAAAAGGAAGCCTCCTCCACCAGCACGCTGGACTCAAAGGTGATGTACACCTTGCCCTGCGCGCGCACATACACCACGCGCGGCGAGGACAGCGCCCCCGTCAGATGGGGCAGCTCCTTGTAAATCTGACTGAGCAGGTCTTCGTAGCTCATGCGGGAGCCTCCTTTCGCCGAAGTCAAGGGAAGGGACGGCCTTTGCTGCCGTCCCTGACATATTCGCTGATTTTATGATAGCACGGGGGATGGTTTTCGTCAACAACTGCGTGTGGGGGGTGCGGTTGTTGACGGGTACAAGCGGTTGAGTCAGCTTTACCCAATCAACGCCTGCTGCATCATCGCGTCCCCGCTCTCTCCAGAGAGCTGTCAGCCGCCAGGCTGACTGAGGAGTCGGTTGCTGTTCAGACGGGGGATATAGTTACTGCACCTTGTCGTCTTTTCCTTTTGAATTGTCCGGACTGTTTGACGAATCGGAGATTCGTCAAAGACGTCATGGATGGTTGCCTCCGGCGGGGAGGGGGCTCCGCGCCCCCTCCACCCTCGTAAGGGGTTTTACCCCTTAACCCTTTTCGCGAACGGGATGTGCGCCTTCGGATTGGCTGCATCCGCGTGTCAGGCCTTCGCCTTCTCCTCCGCGATGGCGCGCGCCACGCGGATCAGCTCCTCCGCCAGGTTCTCCTTCACCTTGATGGGCTCCTGTCCCTTGATGAACAGCACGCCGCCCTGCTTGCCGCCAGCCATGCCCACGTCGGCCTCACGGGCCTCGCCGGGGCCGTTGACCACACAGCCCATCACCGCCACCTTCAGCGGCACCTTGATGTCGGACAGCTCCTGCTCCACGCGCGCGGCGATGCCCGCCACGTCGATGCAGGTGCGGCCGCAGGTGGGGCAGGATACCAGCTGCACGCCCTGGGTGCGCAGATTCAGCGCGCGCAGGATGTCCCAGGCCGCCTTGCCCTCGGGGATGGGCGAGCCGGTCAGGCTCACGCGAATGGTGTTGCCGATGCCCTGGGCCAGCAGCGCACCGATGCCGATGGCGCTCTTGATCGTGCCCTGGCCCGGCAGGCCCGCCTCCGTCACGCCCACATGCAGGGGGTAATCGCACTTTTGCGCCGCCAGCTGGTAGGTATCGATGGTCAGGCGGACGTCTGAGGCCTTCATGCTCAGCACGATGTCCTCAAAGCCGACCTTCTCCAGCATGCGGGCGTGGCCAAGCGCGCTCTCGACCAGGCCTTCGGCGCAGGGGCCGCCGTACTTGGCCAGGATGTCCTTCTCGATGGAGCCGGTGTTCACGCCGATGCGGATCGGGATATGGTGCTTTTTCGCAGCCGCCGCCAGCTCGCGGACGTTGGCTTCGCCGCCGATGTTGCCGGGGTTGATGCGCAGCTTGTGGATGCCGTTTTCGGCCGCCGCGATGGCCAGGCGGTGGTTGTAGTGGATGTCTGCGACGAGGGGCACGGGCGAACCGTCCACCAGCGTGCGGACGGCTTTGGCGCAGGCTTCATCGTAGACGGAGCAGCGGACGATATCGCAGCCTGCAGCGGCCAGCTCACGGATCTGGGCGAGGGTGGCTGCTGCATCGCGGGTATCGGTATTGGTCATGGACTGCACCCAGACAGGGTTGCTACCGCCGAGGGTCAGATTGCCGAGGGTGACTTCACGGGTAGTATAGCTCATAA